>CAIYQV010000073.1 GCA_903928365.1 uncultured Flavobacteriia bacterium | reverse complement strand
GTTGGAATCGGATTATACTCGGTAACGCCACATGTGTGGCTGCCTGCTTTGGCTTTCGCAGTTGTATTTCTGGATAACATGCTTTTTCTGCTCATTGGCGGCTCGAAGAAAGGTTTCCGTATCGGAATCACCTCAAAGGCGGTCATTATGGCCGATCGTGATGTACAGTTGGTATATTTTTCAGGACTTCGAAAAGTCTCCATCCATCAGGATTCCATCTACTTTGATTACATCAATGACCTGCAACTTCATTTCCCGATTGATGCCATCGACCCACAAAAACGAGATGATTTCTTTGAACATTTGAGTGCCCAACTCGATCGTGACAGGGTGTTTATTACGACTAAACGCAGTTAATTTCAATTACAAAGAGATTTACCGACGGCTGAGGGAACTCGAAGCCTGAGGTAATTGTCCATTGTCCATTGAAAAATTGTCCATTATAAAAAGATTAACCGACGGCTGAGGGAAACTAGTCCTGAGTCCTTGCGATGAGCACAGCCGAATTGAGCCGAAGGCTCGAAGCCTGAGGTAATTGTCCATTGAGTAATTGTCAATTGAACCTAAGAAACCCGCACGTCTTCACACAGATAGATATTCCCTTTAATGACCTCTTCAATGGCTTCCTTGATTACTTCTACCTTGCTGTTTTTGGTCACATACCCACGCATTCCTACTTCCAGGGCGCGTTGAACATAATCCTGTCCGCTTTGAAGGGTCAATGCAATGATCTTAAGATTGGGGTTTTCTTTTAGAAGTTCTTCGGATAATTCTATACCTGTTTTAGCGCCTTCCAGATTAACATCCATCAGTATGATCTCAGGCTCTAACTCAAGGATCATGTCAGCGATATTGTCGCCGTCGTGATAGACACTAACTGAATAATCCATAGAGGTGAGCAAGGCCGACCATACTTGCGACAGCAACACAAAATCCTCCACTACTACTGCTCTACCCGGCATATGAAACACTAAATTTAGGGATGCAAAGGAAAAAAGAATAAAATTTCCAATGAGTGCATATTAAATGAATATTACAAATTTACGTATAATTACGCAGGGTTCCTCTACGTAGTTAAGTAGGTGATACAGAATTTTCTGGCTATCTTTGTGCCCTCAGGGGGCTGCCCTGTTTCAGTTAGCCATAACTTGCGGATGACGAAGGAAACCAAAATACTCATAGTTGAGGATGACTATTTTTTCGGTCAACTCATACATTTTCAACTTTCATCAGGAGGGTATCTGGATAGCCATATCCAGCAGGTAAAATCAATAGAAGAATTAAAGGAGATCCTGGAGTTTTTTAGTCCGGAAGTGGTCTTGTTGGATCTCAATATTACCGATTCCAATGGGATTGATACCTTCTATAAAGCCAAGGAAATTTGCACCTCTTCGGCCATCATTATTTTGACAGGTACAGAAGATGAGGTGTTGGCCAACAAATTGGTAAAAGAAGGTGCACAGGATTACCTCTTGAAGGGTGATGCCAATTCCAAATTGCTATCTAAAACCATCGAATACAGTCGTGAACGTGTACTTCAGCAACGTCGTTTGGCTCAGTCAGAAAAACGTTTCCGTAGTATATTCGAAGTTTCACCATTGCCGGTATTGACTGTGGATGGCGCCGACCTGAAGATTGAAATGGCTAATCAGGCTTTTTGTGATCTTTACGAAGTTTCAAAAGAGGATGTGGAGAAATACTCACTCCGTGATTTTTGTAAAAATCCTTCGAATGAATTGCAGAATGAGTTTCAGTTGGAGACTTTCTCTGCCAAAATAATACAATATACTTCTTCCGGAAAACTGATCCATGTTGAGATCATCGGAAATAAAATGTCTCCTACAGATCATCGGTATGTGGTTCTAATTATAGACGAAACGCAGGAAGTAGAGTTTCAGTCGAAGAAATACGAGTTGATCTCGGGAGCACAGGAAGTTGAAAAGAAGAAGATCGCACGAGAATTGCATGATGGACTTGCTCAAAATCTTGTATTGCTAAAATTATGGTTCGAATCGTTAAAGATCGACCCGTCTCAGAACGAGATCGCCAATTCCTATTCCGAGTTACTTGGTAGTTCGATCAAAGAGATCAAATCGATTTCTTACTCTTTATTACCACCTGAGCTTGAAAAAGGATTAATCAGTGGACTTAAAAGTTTGGCTGGACGCGTCAATATATTGAAAAGTACAGAATGTGTCATTGAGAAAGATGAGCAAATGAATGAATCCCATTTTGAAAATGCCGACAGATTCAATTTGTACCGGATCATTCAGGAATTCATAAATAATTCATTAAAACATGCCGAAGCCAAACATATCTGGATCAAGCTCTCTGTGGAAGCCGGACATTGGAAGATCATTGTCAAAGATGATGGTGTGGGATTTGAAATTGAAAAAACACAAGGAAGTCTCGGAATGTCAAATATTCAAAACCGTATACAGCTGGGATACCTTTCCGGTGAATTATGGAGTGAACCCGGCAAAGGCACGGAGCTCATCTTACAACCTCAACTAAACCGCTAATTACGCTATGAGCGACTTGCTGCAAACGGAGCGCCTATACGATATCTTGTCCTGTTCCGGTAAACCTTTTATTGCGTTTAGTTCGGATGGTAAGATCGTGGATCATCATGCCTGTTCTGACATGTTCTCAGGAGTGGAAAAAGCACAAAACCTTTCAGAGGCATTGCAATTTCAGGAGCCGATGACGTTGGAGCGTTTGTTTTGTTCAGATCCGTGTCAAAAGAATATTTTTCTACATGAAAAAGCAACAGGAAACGAACTGACGGTTACCTATCAGCGACTGAATCCAGATCTTCATATGCTTGTGGGAGACGCTGTTCTCAATGCGGCGAAACTTACTGAATACCGCTATGAATTTTTATTCCGAAATACCGTAGCGGGCATCTTCAGAACCAAAATCACCGGGGAGATCATTCACGTGAATGAGGCGTATGCAGAGATCTTTGGATTCGCTTCTGCAAAGGAAATAAAAAAGCATCTTGCGAATGAATTTTACTTAGATGCCAAAGATAGAGCATCATATGTTGAACGTCTGCGCGAGGAAAAAGAATTAAAGAACTACATTATTAAAAATCGAAGAAAAGACGGAAAAGAGATATTTCTGTTAACCAATGCTTCGATAACCATTGAAAATGGGATAGAATTCATTGATGGGATATTGGTTGACGTGACCGATTTGAAAAGTCAGGAAACTCAGATCAAGGAACAAAATCAGCGTTTATTCATGTTGCAGCAGTTCCTGGATAAAAGCTCTGAGGCCATTCAAGTTTGTGATAAGGATGGACGTTTTGTGTATATGAATAACATTGCCCTTGAGCGTCTGGGAATTCCTAAAGAATCTTATAAAGACTTCACGGTGTTTGATATTGAAAGTTATTTCAAGACCGTTGAGCAATGGAGAGAAGAACTTGCCTATATGCAAGAAAAGGGAATTCGGACGATCGAAGGCGTGCACACGCATGTCAAGACGGGTAAGAAAATCCCGGTCGATGTGAGTGTAAGTTATCTCGAAATGGATGGCGAACCATATACCGTTGCGTCTATTAGAGATATCTCTGAACGTAAAAAATTCGAAAAGAAGCTGGAAGAGGCAAACCAGTTCTTGAAGGTCTTGAATTTGGCCATCGACAAAGGGTCTCTGGTGACTGAAACAGACCTTTTCGGGAATATCACTTATGTCAATGAGAAATTCTGTGAAGTTTCGAAATATTCCCAGGAAGAACTCATTGGAAAAAACCACTCGATCGTTAATTCAGGGTATCATTCGAAGGAGTTCTGGATGGATTTCTGGAAAACGATCCGTGAAAATAAAGTGTGGTCAGGAGAAATTTGTAACCGTGCAAAGGATGGTTCGAATTATTGGGTTCGTTCGCTGATCTATCCGGTGCAGGATGATAGTGGTAATGTAACCAGTTACTTGTCCGTGCGACAAGATATTACACTTGAGAAAAATCAAGAGGAAAAGCTCAAGAATACCGTAGATTTTCAGAATTTGATTTTGGGGATTTCTAATCGGTTTGTGAACATTCCTTTGGATCAATTTGAGGAATCCGTAAATAATTCCTTGAGCGAGATAGGTCGTTTTGTGGGTTCTGATAGGGTGTATGTCTTTACCTATGACCACACGGAACAGATCTGTTCAAACGATTATGAGTGGTGTGAGGAAGGAATTGAACCACAAATTGAAAAGTTGCAGAATATTCCCTTCTCTGAGATCGAAGAGTGGACTTCGTATCATTTCAATAAGGAGATGATCGATGTGCCGGATGTATCCAAACTTCCTGATTCCGTGATGAAAAAAATGCTTGTGGATCAGGAAATTCAAAGTGTATTGGCCATTCCAATGATGAAGGACGATAAGTGCACCGGATTTATTGGTTTTGATGCGGTTCACGGAAAAAAGACGTTCGAAGAGCGTGATATCATTATTTTGAAATTGTTCGCTGAAATGATCGTCAACATTAAGTCGCGTATCAAATCGATTAATGAGTTGGAGGATGCGAAAAATGAGATAGAACGTATCAATCAAAATCTGGAGGTGGAGGTTTTTGAGAAGCGACGGGAGAATTCCAAGCTTTCAAACATGCTTTCAGAAAATGAAAAACTGGCAATGCTTGGTGAGATTGCTGCTGGCGTGGCGCATGACCTCAACACGCCGCTAGGTTCGATCAAAGTAGGTATTGAGAGTGTACGGTTCACTCTGGAAGGTTTGTTTCATTCCGTCATTGAAAAATGTTCAGGAGAGCAATTGCAAGCAGCGTGCGAAAGAGCGCAATTAATTGAGTCCGATTTGATCATAGGTGGATTGCAGGTAATGAAAGAAACCAAAGCAATTCAGGAACTTTTGCAAAAATCAGATTATCAGGGAAAAATCGAATCCAATCAATTGGCTTCTGCCATTGTGAAAGCAAGGATCAAGTCAAATGAGACAGAGCTGATCAAAACGGTTCTTGATCAGCCAAATCCATTGGATTACCTGGATCTGATGTATCATATTCAGACCATCAGATCGCTGGTAGATACAATCATTGCTTCCGGGGATAAGGCAACCAGCGTGGTAAGTAACTTACGCACGTATCTGCAAAACAGTGCCAGTGAAGAGCGTAAAAAAGTGGATCTCTCAGCGAATATTCAAACCATATTGAAGGTCTTTGGGTACGAGTTGAAGAATAAAGCATCCTTGCATGTAGAGGTGCCACAGGTCTTTTTGGATGCGTATGAGAATAAACTGTATCAGTTGTGGTCAAATATTCTCAAAAATGCAGTCGAAGCGATCGCCGAAAACGGGACTATAGAAGTGAATTATGCGGAGAAAGGTGATTACCACAGTGTGACTATCCGTAACAATGGACCGAAGATTCCGCAGGAAGTGTTGGATAATATGTTCAAGAAATTCTATACAACGAAGCAAAAACAGCGGGGTACAGGTTTAGGATTAAGTATTGTCAGAAGGATTGTGAATGACCATAATGGTCAGATCTATGTAACCTCTGACGATGAATGGACCACTTTTGAAATATTATTACCTAAATTGCACGAACAATAAAGCAGTCGAATGGAAGCGCTCAAATATGCAGTGATCTGTGTGGATGATGACCCGATCATTCTTCAATTGATCGATTTTCAGATGAAAAAGCTGGTCAACGATCAGACAACCATTGTGGAAACGACAACGAATCCTCGTGAGGTGGAAGCCAAAATTGAAGAGATTCGTTCGTTCGGCCTGGAACCTTTGTTCGTGATGACGGATTACCAGATGCCTGGAATGAGTGGTGCAGATCTGATACGCAAGTTGAAGGCTAAAGAGCCCAATTTAGATTGTATTCTTCTTTCAGGACAAGCCAACGACGTGGCCGTAGAAGAACTCGAACGAGATCATTTGCTGTATTCGTTTATCGGAAAGCCATGGAAAGAAGAGCAATTATTAGAAGTGATCGCTCCGTTCCTGAATAAGTCGAACTGATCTTAAAGATAGCCTTTGTCCTTTGCCCAGCTGCTTAATTGTGCGGCATTGGAAAATCCCAGTTTCTTGAGAATATTATGACGATGCGTTTCTACCGTTCGTGGAGACAAGAATAATTTGTCAGCGATCTCTTTCGAAGTAAGGCCTTCAGAAATGTGTTTCACGATTTCGATCTCCTTCATCGTTAATTCTTTCTGCGTATTCTCCTGCTCTACATTTAAAAGTGAAGCAAAGTAACGATCCTTGATCTCGTTCGCAATATAGGTTTCCCCGTTGAATACCGCATGTACGGCTGAGATTAGTTCAGACTTTCCAATATTCTTGGTAAGGTACCCTTTACCACCTACCGACAGAAAACGCTTCACAAAGTTGATCTCGTCATGTAATGTCAAACCAATCACACGTGTTTTCGCCAAACTGTTGCAGATTTTTTGTGCGGCATCAAATCCAGAACTGCCCTTGAGGTTGATATCCATCAAAACAATGTCCGGTTTGTGTTGAACAGACAGGTCGTATGCTTCATCAGCGTTATCGGATTTCCCAATAACACGGATTCCTGGCGCATCGTTCAATAAGGAAATCCATGCATCACGGATCAACTCATGATCATCCACAACAAGTACCTTGATCTCTTCTGTCATTGTTTAAAAGTGCAGTCAGTTCGTTTGATTCTGTGCGAAAATACTAAAATCATGCTATTCAGAAGATGATTTTTACGTTAAATTCCTACAATGTTTTGAACCAATGGATTATTCGAAATTCGAAAATTTGAGGTCCATTGTTAATTGTCCATTGTTAATTGTCCATTGTTAATTGTCCATTGTTAATTGTCCATTGTTAATTGTCCATTGTTAATTGTCCATTGTTAAACTCAAAAACGCCTTCTCCCTTATCTCATTAACAAGATTGGTTTGTGCTTCACTCAAAGAATTGATCGTGATCAGCTTACCTCCTCCCAAGGTGCACACCTCGTTCATTTTTACCTGGTCTCCGGTTTTCATTTTGATTCCCACAATACTCATTTCAATTCCTTTTTTGCGGTATTTTTTAATGGTTTTCTGATAATTCTCTGAATCTTTATTGAACGCACCATCCGTAACCACAATGACAGTATTAAGCTGGGTTGGATCTAGATTTTTCAGCACTTCTTTGTATCCCATCTTAATGCCGGTTCCACCTGCGGTAAGACCGCCTGCGCGAAGGGAAGCGATTTGAGTTTGCAGTTCAGTTGTATTGGCTCCCGTAGACGGTGGAACTAATACATTGGCTATATCTGAATAGGTCACAATTCCCATGTGATCGCAAGGACGGATGAGCGTCACCAACTGCAGCAAACTGTATTTCATTAGTTCGATCTTGTCTCCCTGATTCATGGAAGCTGAGACATCCAGTACAAAGACCACATTCACAGGGCGGTAATTCGTTTCGGAAAAATCGAGTGAGTCTTTTCTGAAGACAGGTTGCCCGTTAGCCGCAATCGTGCTACTGTCTTTTTTTGTAATGAATGTATCAGGGGATGAGGTAGTATCTATTTGGACTGCAATCTGTGGATCTCGTTCCAGTTCAAGTAGCACTTTGTTTCGCTGAAAATTGACGTATGCACCAAGTTCGGAGGTTTTGTAGCCAGTATGAGTAGCATACAGGTAGACAAAGCCAAGTGTCGCTTCTTTCTTTATAGCTCCGCCGCGATCTGTTTGGGCCGTCCATTGGGGAGATCCGTTCTGAAGTAAAGTGACAGACGACTCTTCGAGTTCCTTGCGTGTTTCTTTGTCAATGGTTACGACGGTGAGATCAAACGTATACGCCTTACCTCCCGGTCGCGCATTGAAATCCGGGCATTCTGTTAAAAAACCGGTGGAGGCTGGTTCATCCTTTAGCTCGCCAGTGAGTTTTAGTTTGACAGGTTCCTGACGATCACTGGTAAACACTTCTATTTCATAAGAAAACCTTCCTTTTGAGTGCGGGTTGACCTGAAATCGCAGATAGATCGAGCTGTCTTTTTCCATGCTGTTCGAACGTGCGAGGTATACGACTTCACTTGTCTTGACGACACGTAAAACAAATCCTTTTTTAGGGCCGAAATTCGTGAG
>CAIYQV010000072.1 GCA_903928365.1 uncultured Flavobacteriia bacterium | reverse complement strand
TTAGTTGTCATAGCTTAATAAATTTTAATTTCCACTACTTTACTACGGGGGGGGTAGGGTCTGGAATTTTCACTATCTCTTTAAGTTGATTCCAAACTGATTCTGCATTCTCTCCCCAATAATATTCACACTTACCATCTTTTATTGGTGCATTCGTAAAATACGATTGATAATCACATGGCTTGGCCGTAAATCGGTAGCACTTTTCTTTCTGGGGACAATTTGTCCCTGGGCACATAGTTATATCTGGCATTGTATAAACTTTAGTTGGTTGGTATCTTCTTCATCTTCAAATGATATAAACTTATCACAATGACTGTACTCGTAAGGAGTTTTTATAAAGAAATGCTGAACCAAATTAGTTTTTGCTCTAAACCTGAAACACTTTTCCCTGATCGGGCAATTTATTCCTTCGCACATCGTTATATCGCTCATGACATCATTTCTTTAACAAATTCGCGAGCTTCCAATACTTTCTCCTTTGCTTTCTCAATTACTTCAGGATCGTAATCAATGTCAAATTCCTTAATTCTGTACATATTTTCCACGTGCGCATAGCTTACTGGCTCCTCATAAGTCAAATATTCTGGAGTGTCCTGCAACGTATAAACCAACTTAGCCTTTTTTAAGCCTGTCAGATGCATATAAACCTGAAGTTGATAGAAGTATCCCATGTCAGGCTCTTGGTCGAACAGAGGGAAAGTATAGCAGTCCCAGGAGGTTTTAAAATCGTATACTACACCTTCGTGCATACAATCTGGAGTTCCTGTGAAGAAATCATCTTCAAAGTTGTCCAGATTTTTAATCATAAAACTCTGATCCTTTGCAATCGAGTAAAACTCAATCGCCATATCTTCTAAAGCCAATCCTTTTTGGATGTACTTAGATTTAATCTGCTTTTTTATTCCGTAAATCTGCTCTTTTACCCAATCCTCAATGTAGCTTTTAGCTGTTTGGGATAATGTTTCGGATTTCGATCTGGCGTTTGTCATTAATTGACCTAGCGCACTTGCTCTGCATTTAAAGTTCATCCTAATAATAGTTTTTCGTTATCTGATGTTAAAATATAAACTGCCTTAATTTGCTCTATGGTTACCTTACCATTGGCAACAGATTCCTTTGCTCCATTCCACTTCGGATGTTTTGGACTAAGCTCCTCTTTTTTTGCGCCATGGTCATTTGTTGAATCTGGATCTTTCGTATCGTCAATTAAAAACAGGCCATTCAAGCAGTATTTTCGAGCATAACTCGAGGAGCTACCAAATGACTGGGCAATGTCCATTCCTTTTCGGTTGATGTCGATTCCAGCCTGAGCAGTAACTGCTCTGCCTTCTGTTCGGCCTTCTTTATCTATTTGAATAGATGCAGTAGATTCTACAAATACAATTCCGCCTACTTCTTTTATTTCGTCCTCAATTGTCAAGGTGCATTCATATTTTAGAAGCAAAGGTTTTACAGCTTCCAGGATATCTTCAACGGATCTGTATTTGTATTTTCCGAACGCGTTAAACTGGTTCTTTGGAGCTTTTAGCTCCGATTGGATTAAAATTAGTTCTTTCATGTGTTTGTGTTTTTTATTAGTGTTTA
>CAIYQV010000071.1 GCA_903928365.1 uncultured Flavobacteriia bacterium | reverse complement strand
TAGAATTTAGAATTTGTGATTCAGAATTTGTGCTTTGTGATGCCCCCCAAGTAATAAGGAAAATCACTCTTCACACTCACTCTCACTCTATTTCTCATTCTGAATTTGTCACCCTCCTCAATCCTCCCTCAAGGGAGGAAGCATTCTGTATCGGAACTCACCTTGCTACCCACAAGGATGGGTTCAAACACTGAACAGAAGTGCCCACTACTTGGTGTATTTCGAAATGAACAACACTTTCTCCGTCTTTGATCAGTAGCGTACCAATAGCCTGCTTTGTTGAAACTTTAGAACCAGCTTTTACATAGGTTTCCTGAAGATTACTATAAACCGTACGGTAATTTCCATGCTTGATGATCACTACTTTTCCGGCACCTGGAATATTCAACACACTTGTTACTTCGCCTTCGAAAACCGAGCGGACAGATGCACCTCGGGAAGTGGTAATATCGATGCCATTATTATTCGTGTAAACATTATCGAGCGTTGGGTGTGCGTTGCGACCGTAACCTTCGGTAACGGATCCCTTTTCTGTAGGCCAGGGAAGTTTTCCTTTGTTTCCTTCAAAGCTTTTGCTTAATGCGGCTGACTCCTTGGTTTCGGTATACACAACTTCTTTCTTTACCGGTACCGTTTCCGGTTTAGTAGTGGTGCCCGATGTTCCTGATGTTGATGTGGTGGTCGTATTTGCCGCCGCCTTTTTCTTGGCTGCAGCTGCTGCCTCTGCTTTTCGACGTTTCTCTTCCGCTAAAGCAATTTCTTTCTGAATGGCCGCGCTGATCTGTTGTTTCAATACTTCTTTCTTGCGCTCGTCCTCCTTCAACTGGGACATCAATTTTCCTTCTTCCTGACGAAATTTATTGTAGATGGCTTCCTGCTTTTTCTTATCCTTTTCGATCGTTACCTTTTCCTGTTTCTTTTCCTCAAGGATTTGCACCTTGAGATTACGGTCCTTACTCATTTCTGAGATCTGTTCGCCAATCAAATGCTGGTGCTGCCGGATCACATTGAACTGCTTTTTCTGGATTTCCGCAATCTTCTCCATGTAAGCACTGCGTTTTCTTGCCTCGTAGTAATCCGAAGAAGAAAAGATAAACATCATTTTCCCGTATTTATTCCGGTGCTTGTAAGCATACAGGAGTAATTTACGGTATTGCTCCTTTAATTTTTTGATCCGTGCTTGCAACACACTGATCTCCACATCCTTTTGCTTAATGCGTATTTCGGCAGTTCTTACCTGATTGTCAAAATTATATACCAACTCTTCTCTGAATTTGATCTGATTGTCGATCAGTCGGAGAGAGTTCAATGACGCTTCTGTATTGTTCTTGGTTTTGCGCAACAAGGATTTTGTATTGGAGATCTTCTTCTCCAATCGCTGCTGCTCCTTTTTCAGTTTTTCACTGGACTGTGCACCTGCCTGTAAACAATTAACCAGAACTGCACCTATTAAAAGAAATCTAATCACACTTTCCATAACCTTCCGGTATTACTAGATGTAAGGGTTGGGGTTCATCTATTTCTACTTTGTTGTATGTCATATTGATCCGCATCTGATTGCGCGGCGACGTAATAACGATATACACTTCTTTGGGTACATTGTAATTCTGTACGAATTCCCGAGATAAATAATCCACCTGAATAGAGGTGCTATCCGAGGGACTTTCTATGAACATTCCTTTGATACCTGTGAGGGAGTCAGATAAAAAGTATTTGATAATAATGTCCTCCTTCGGATTTTTATCCTGACGATCGAGTTTTTTGATGTCACGTTTTTTATGGGAAGAAATGATGTAATTAAAAGGGTCGTGGATCTGAAAATACTTTTGGGTCGTATCGTAATCGAGTGGCATACCAAGGATCAATTCTTCTATATTCCTGTAATTGAAATCCACCCCAAAATTATCCTTGATGTAGCTCAAACTTTGCAGAATGACGCATTTATCACGTTTGTTTACCACAGTCACCGAATCATTGGTGATCATTGCATTCACGATCGGAATATTTGCATAGGTTATTAGTGTATTGATGGCACTGTCCTTTACCATTCGCACAGAAGTCTTGAAACTGATATTGGTATTGGTGTCCGAAAAATCTGTTGCGATCTTGGTGTAAAAGAATTGTGGTTTCAGATAAGAAAGACTGTCCATCAGATCGACCAACTCTTGTGTCTTTTTTCTCGGAAGGCGTTGTTTATCACCTTCGGTCAATTTCTTTGCACATGAGGTAAATAGGAGTATTCCTGCTGCAAGTAGTAGTTTAGTAGATCGGATCATAATACTCCTTTTTTTCTATTTTCTTCTTCAACACTTTATTCTCTGAACCCAGATCTTGAGCGCGTTTCCAATATTCCATTGCAGATGGTATATTCCCGTTCTTCGCATGAGCATCTCCAAGGTGTTCGACAATGTATTTATCTGAAGGCTGAATATGATACGCTTCCTCCAGAACACGCACTGCCTCATTGTATTTTCCCATCTGGAAAAGGATCCACCCCTTGGTGTCCAGGAATTGCCCCACATTTCCTTCCTTCTTGATTACCGTTGTGATGAGTTCCTCCGCTTTCGAAAGATCGGTTTTAGCCAACGCCAGTTGATAGGCATAATTGTTTTTAAGAAGCATACTGTTAGGGTCCAACTGCAAGGCTTTATCAAAATTGGCCTTTCCTTCCTGTATTTTACCCAGTCCAAACTGAGCTTCTCCGATCTGACCATACATCTCAGCTTGAAGTGGCACGTCATTAACAATAAGCTCCTTGCCTGATTCCAACATGGTAACAGCTTCACTGAAACGGCGCGTTTGATTGGCTCCTATTCCATTCAACAAATACACGGTTGGAATACTTGGAAAATACTCCAGGCATTCCTTACTGTCATGATAAAGAGAATCAAAGCTTGCTGATTCATACTCCATGATCAATACCTGTTTCCAGATCGGATATTCCTTTTTATCGTATTTGAGCGCTTCCTTGTAGGCCTTCAATGCTTCTTCCGATTTTCCGGCTTCATTGAGATAGTCTCCATGTATCGAATGAGCTTTAGCCTCCGTCGGATATTTGGTTACCATGATATCCACCAATTCATAGATCTCTGGTTCGATCTTGTAGTTCATTTCCTGAAAACTGATCAGAATCTTCATTTTAGTATCAATGTCTACGTCGTCGCTGAGAAAAGCTGCTTTCAATTCACGGTAAGCATCCTTCATTTTACCCTGCTGACGGTACACATCTGCCAGCGCCAGGTGCGCACGGCCATTTTCAGGACTGGCTTTCACCATTTTTTCGAGTAGCTCAATGGCTTTGGTTTCTTGCTTCGTTTGAAAGTAATAATCTACCAGAGTGCCCAGTAGCTGAGGTTCCTCGGGATAGACCTTCAGTGCCTTTTGAATCTCTGTAATGCCTTTTTCCACTTGTTTTGCCTCCACGTACAAGCGGAATTTCTGAATGGAAAGTTCAGGTTGAACGCCTACTTGTTCCTCCGTACGATCCAATGCTTTGATCGCTTCAGCTGTTTTTCCTCCCTTCGATAAACTTTCGGCATATCCGTAAAGCCATTCCACATTCTGTGGCTCCAATTTTACGAGTTTTTCAAAATGCTTGATTGCCTCCGGGTAATTACCCTGCTCGAAATTCATATAGGCTAATTCCTGCACGTACCACTTGTTCTTTGGATCGAGGGCTGCAGCTTTTTGAATGTATTCCGCCGAACGCTGTGGTTCGTTTTTTAACAAGTATAACTCCGATAACGCATAGTACACTGCATCCTGATCCGTTTTCCAT
>CAIYQV010000070.1 GCA_903928365.1 uncultured Flavobacteriia bacterium | reverse complement strand
TGGGTAGACAATGTGGGTTCACTGAATACGGAATTCGACGATTTCGCTCCTTCTGTTTCTACTGATGGTGCCGAGATCGTCTTTACATCTAATCGTCCAAACGGACATACCGCTAATGAGGTCGGCGGCTACGATGCTGATATTTATACCTCCTCCCTGGTCGATAGTAAATGGGCTGCACCTAAACAAGTATCCGGAGGATTGAATACTCCGGTAGATGATGTTTCGAATAATATGAGTTACGACGGAACAAAAATGCTGATTCACCGAGACAACAGTGGACAGTTCGACATCTATGAATCGCGACTCAGCGGGTTAAACTGGACAGACCCCGTTTTAGCCCATTTCCAGATCTCTTCCAATAAATCGAATGAGAAGTATGCTGCATACAGCAGTGATGGCTGGAGCTTATTCTTTGCAAGGGATAACGATAGTAAAGCCAATGGATTTGATATCATGTTCAGTGCCATGCAAAGCCGTCAGCAAAAGGATTATGGTGCTGCGGTAGCTGTTGGAAACGGGTTGGTGAATTCCAAATTCAACGATGGTCCTGTTTACTTGCATATCGATGGTGAAACCATGTATATTGCC
This sequence comes from uncultured Flavobacteriia bacterium, assembly GCA_903928365.1. Lineage (GTDB taxonomy): Bacteria > Bacteroidota > Bacteroidia > Flavobacteriales_D > Crocinitomicaceae > M0103. The sequence continues at coordinate 7,530 of CAIYQV010000070.1, read as the reverse complement.
TCTGAAGGAAACGAATCATTGGGTGGTTATGATATTTTTGTTTCCAAAAAAGTGCAGGGATCCTGGACAAAACCTGTAAACCTAGGTTATCCGATCAACACTCCTTATGACGACTTTTTCTTCGCTGCTACAGCCAATGGAAAATTCGCTTACATTGCTTCTAATCGTGCCGGTGGAAAAGGCGGATATGATATCTACAAAGTGATCTTCTGGGGACAGGAAAAGAAACCAGTGTATGACATGGAAGATTATTTACTTGCTTCGGTGGCCATGCCTATGAAAGACGCTCAGGTGGAATCTACCGTAGATGTAAACAGAAAATCATTTACCGTTTTTAAAGGTGCCACTGTAGACGCCATGACCAAAAAACCTGTTGAGGCGCAGATCGAGATCACTGACAACGCTACAGGCAAAGTAATTGAAACGTTCACCACGAACAGTGCGACGGGTAAGTTCATTATTACCCTTCCTTCAGGTAAGAATTACGGTATTGCTGTAAAAGCAGAGAAATACCTTTTTCACTCAGAAAATTTTGACATCCCTAATGGAGCGGCTGATAATCTTGTGAATAAAGTAATCGAATTAAAGAACATTGCTATTGGAAGTAAAGTCGCATTACGAAACATTTTCTTTGATGTCGGCAAAGCTGTTTTAAGACCTGAGTCCAATGCTGAACTTGATCGATTGGTAAAACTAATGAAAGATGTTCCCGGTTTGAAGATCGAGATCTCTGGTCATACAGACAATACTGGTTCAGCTACGATCAATGAGACGCTTTCCCAAAGTCGCGCTGAAGCTGTTGTAACCTATTTGAGTTCAAAAGGAATTGCATCGAACAGACTTACAGCAAAAGGATACGGTTCATCAAAACCTGTGGCGACCAATACGACTGACGAAGGCAAGCAGCAAAACCGTAGAACGGAGTTCGAGATCAAAGGAAATTAGCAACATTTGTCACCTTTCTAACGCTTGTCTTTTACAAAGTTTGTAAGAAACTTCAAGTGTTATGAACGATGATCAATTTAAAATCTCTTTTCTGGGTGGAGCCGGAACAGTTACCGGATCCAAAACTCTGATCGAGGCAGGATCTAAAAAAGTATTGATCGATTGCGGACTGTTTCAGGGACTGAAAGAGTTGCGTCACAAGAACTGGGAATCCTTTCCTGTTGATCCGCATTCTATTGATGAATTGATTCTTACGCATGCGCACCTGGATCATTGCGGTTACCTTCCATTACTGGTGAAAAATGGTTTCAAAGGTTCGGTGCATTGCTCTGAACCTACACGCCAACTGGCTGAAATCATCTTACTGGACAGCGCCAAAATTCAGGAAGAAGATGCTGAGCGTGCCACTAGTCATGCCTACACCAAACATGGCAAGGCAATTCCTTTGTACACTGTGGAGGATGTTCATGCATGTATGCATAATTTTGTTACGCACGAGTTACATGAATGGGTTATCCTTGATCCCGGATTGAAATTTCAGTTTCTTAATAACGGTCATATCTTGGGATCATGTTTCGTCGATTTGAGAATCAAGGACCGTAAGATCATTTTTTCAGGAGATATAGGTCGAACTAAACCCATGTTACTTTATCCGCCGCAAAAGATCTCAGAAGCGAATATTATCGTCATGGAATCCACCTATGGAGATCGAATTCATGAGGTGGAGAATGTGAAAGAGGCGCTGTTGAAAGTTATTCTCGAGACCTATGAACATAGAGGAGTACTTATGATTCCAACCTTTGCCGTAGAACGTGCGCAAGAACTTATTTACCTGCTCTATCTGTTGAATGAGGAAGGAAAGTTACCCCACATGCCCGTATTTCTGGACTCTCCCATGGGTATCAATTCGACCAATGTGTATCGTCAGTTTCACGAATGGCAAAATTTATCTCACTTTAACATGAGTCACATGTATGAACATGTGACTTTCATCCATTCTGTTGAGAAATCAAGAGGCACTGTTTTCGACAAAAAACCCAAAATCGTACTAGCTGGAAGTGGAATGATGGAAGGAGGTCGAATCCTGCATTACATGAACAATCACCTGGACAATCCGAAAAACACTTTGTTATTTGTAGGATATCAGGGTGAAGGAACACGGGGAAGAGCCATTCTTGAAGGAGCAAAAGAGATCAAATTCTTTGGTGAATACAGGAAGGTTCGTTGCCAGATCAGAGAACTCTCTTCCTTATCGGCACATGGTGATCAATCCGAAATGATAGAATGGTTGAAGAATTTTAAAAGTAAGCCGGAATATGTATTTTTGAACCACGGTGAACCACATCAGACAGATGCTTTGCGTCAAAAGATCGAATTTGAGCTAGGCTGGGAAGTAAAGATCCCAAAACTGAACGAGGGGTTCATTGTGTAGCAAACACATACGCATGCACCCATTTCAATCAGTAGCGCAAAAAGATATTGCATTTTTCAAACAGCTTCTTGGCGATTTTTGTCACACGAACCAAGAACAACTTGCAACTTATGGTCATGACGAGACAGAAGATCTGCTGTTTCTGCCTGAAGTGGTTTTGCGTCCTGATACCGTTGAGCAAGTCTCAGAGATTATGCGATATTGCAATGAGCACAGTATACCTGTAACTCCATCCGGAGCGCGCACTGGTTTGAGCGGAGGTGCACTCCCGATCCACGGGGGGGTGGCATTGTCCATGGAACGGTTTAACCGCATACTGGAAATCGATGAAAAAAATCATCAAGTCATTACCGAACCAGGAGTGATCACACAGGTTTTGCAAGATACGGTGCGTGAAAAAGGATTGTTCTATCCTCCGGATCCTGCTAGTAAAGGAAGTTGTTTCATTGGCGGAAATGTTTCGGAAAATTCAGGAGGACCGAAAGCAGTGAAATACGGAGTCACCAAAGATTATGTACTTAACCTGGAGGTGGTTTTACCGAATGGAGATGTCATTTGGACTGGAGCGAATGTGTTAAAGAACGCTACAGGGTATAATTTGACTCAGCTCATTGTTGGTTCCGAAGGCACACTCGCTGTGATTACTAAAATCGTTTTAAAATTGATTCCTCATCCCACACATGATCTTCTGATGCTGGTTCCTTTTTTCAGTGCAGAGAAAGCATGTGAAGCTGTTGCTTCAATCTTTCGAGCCGGCATTACCCCAAGCGGACTGGAATTCATGGAACGTGATGCACTTACCTGGACACAAAAATTTACTGGAGATTCTTCCATTCATGTTGCAGAAAACCACGAAGCGCATCTTCTGATAGAGGTAGATGGCTTTGATCCTGATCAACTTATGACGGAGTGCGAACGAATTATGACTGTACTTGAGTCATTTGAAACCGATGAGATCTTATTTGCCGATAGTGAAGCCCAAAAGAACAGCCTTTGGTCACTGCGTCGAAAGGTTGGCGAAGCTGTTAAATCTCAATCTATCTACAAAGAGGAAGACACCGTTGTTCCGCGTTATGAACTCCCTGCCCTGCTGAGACATGTTAAAACCATTTGCAAAGAGTATGGCTTACATTCTGTCTGTTATGGTCATGCGGGTGATGGAAATTTGCACGTCAACATCATTCGTGGGGAACTATCGGAAGATCAATGGGAAAAAGATTTGCCGATTGCTATCCGTAAATTGTTTACAGAGGTAGTAAAACTCGGCGGAACAATCTCCGGTGAACATGGTATTGGACTCGTACAGAAGGACTATATGGATATTGCTTTTCCTGAAGTTGCACTGGATCTGATGCGTTCTATAAAAACGGTATTTGACACGAAAGGAATCCTGAATCCCGGAAAGATCTTCGCTGAGAATTAATTATTGTAAAAATTCAGCTCTCCCCTTTTCATTTGGTGGTACATTTTGGCCAGGTAAGCAAGTAAAATTCGCATCGTATCAAATGCTTCCTCCGTTTCAGCGCTAATTTCAGCTTTACGCAAACGCAGCAATAGTTTCATATACATGGCATGAAACAAGATCTCGATCTGGTTCTTATCTTTCAGATTGGATTTTTCCTTGAATTCTTCAATGAACTTATTTGCTCTATCAAATAAATCCTTGTATTTCTGATCCTCTGATAAATTAACAAGTGTATTGTGCAAATAAGAAAGCTCGACAAGTATATCTTTAAGATCATGTAAATGCCCCTGCTTTTCGATCTTCTGGAAGATCATTTGACGGATCAGATCCGCATACCAATCGCGGTATTGCCCCAGAAAGGAAGCATCAGGAAGCTGCGGTTTCACATATTTTTCCAGAATCGCATCAAGGTCAAAATTGAAAGAGCGGATCAGGTCTTCTGTCTGATACATGTACAACACATATTCAGCAATGTTTTCCTGAAGTTTCTGTTGAGCGATAAGCATATCAGTCTTTCTTCGTGTCCTTTTCGATCTCTTCCTGATGTTCGTTCAGGAATGCTGTGAATTCCTTCGTCACATCCATTGCTGAACTGATGTAATTGATTTGTCCGCCAGGACCATGGATTAACAATATATCAATTCCATTCGTTTCGCTGAATTCTTTTCCAAAGGCTTCGATCTTGCGGGAAATCGTTTCAAGTTTAGTCATCGTTTCCTTTTCCAACCGTGCACCTTCATTTTGTTGGTACTGCATCAGTTCAGCTTCCATTTGTTGCGCGCGCTGCTGAATCTGCATGGATTCATTCTCCGACAACAAACCGCTTTGCAATTTCTCATTGTTACGAACGATAAAATTTTGGTACTCTTGTGTACGACGTTGTACTTCTTTCTGGAATTTCTCCTGTTTACGAGTTACAACTGCTTCTTCTCGTTTGAAATATTCAAAATACAATTTCAAACTGTCACTGTTGTAAAAGGCAATTTTTAATCCCTTCATATCTCTCACCTCTACCTTGGGAACCGTATTTTCCTTTGGTTTTTCTTCTTTAGAGCCACAAGCCGTTAACACAGCAACAGCAGTAAAGACAAGCCAACTATTCTTCATTTCTGGTTGTTTTTGTTTCTGAAACCTTCTTCCCAATCGGTTCTCATTTCGATAAACCTGGATACACTATTCTTCAAAAGTTCCGGCGTGATCATGCGTTCCACATCTTCGACAGAATCGACGTCCAGTTCTCCGATCTTGTAACTCTGCTCAAACTGACCTAATTCGATCTTCACAATGTATTTGGCGTTGTAATTGAACAATTGTATCTTAAATCGCTCGTGGGGAATATCTTTGATCAATCTCATGGGAGGCACAAAATTAACGTATTGCCTGAAATTGCGCATAAAAAAAGCATCCCGAAAGATGCTTTAAATAAAATTATACCGCCAATACGATGTCAGGTTCTTGAAACTCCTTAAAAACAAAAGGCACTTTAACCATGTACGCATAATCTTGGCCAACTTCATACATGTCCTCATCTGTGGTTCGGTAAAACCATTCCACGTAAACATCTTTACCGATATCTGCTAATTCATTTAGTTTGTACATCAAAAACAAGATGCGTTTAGAAGAAGTAATATTGAAATACTCGAGGTTGATCTTAACTATCGTTCTTTCACAGGGATTCATCAGGTAACTCTCAAACCAGTTCAATACAGGCAACCAAAAATCATCTGGTTGATCGGGGATCGCTCTACCGCTGATTTCCATCAGTCCCTCTGCCCCATCAAAATGAATGAATGGCGTATGTGTAGTTGCTTCGAGTATGAATTCCTTCATTCTTAACAAAAATTTAGACAGCAATTTGCATTAAATTTTTCAAATAAAATCATTTTTTCTACGAATTTATCGTTTTGGCAGACGAATTCACAAATAGGTCGACGAATGATCTTTTCTTTATTCAACGGTGTCGTTCATTGATTAAACGGTAAAAGTATATCGAAGTTACATTTGAAAATGGCAATAAAAGACAAATCAAAAACCAAAAAAACAACGTTTTATTTCGTTCTTTTGACCTATGCTTTTCAACGAGAGATATACCTTAAAGGAAGAATTGGGAAAAGGTCACTCAAGGCAATTCGGACGCACTTTTTCAGGTGTTTCGAAAATTTCCGGTGAGCAGGTATTGTTGAAGTTCGTTTCAGCAAAGGACCATCCCAATGGTGTGGTAAGATTGAAAAACGAACGTGAATTCAATTTCTCATCCGCAGGTCTCCCCAATGTGATCGACTTTTTTGAATCTGAATCCGAATGTATTTTGGTTAGAAATTTTGAAGAAGGTGTTACTCTGCATGAATACTGGAAGCGCTTGGCGTCAAAAGAACGTATTCCCTTTTTAACCCAGTTTTTAGCTAAGTTAGCTCCCCTATTTGATGTTTTGAATGCTGAAGGAATTATTCATTGTGACATAAAACCTTCCAACATGATCATTCGATCGGATCTTTCCTCTTTTGAAGTCGCACTCATCGATTTTGGTCTGGCTATTCGCTCTTCACAGCCCGAGAACCGAAAAGTATTATTTCCGTTGGGATTTGCCGCTCCGGAACTCCTTCTCAACGAATTAGACCTGGTTAATCACCGTACGGATCTTTTTGCATTAGGAATTACGTTCTGGAACTTATTTACCGGCGAATTACCCTTGACTCATCCCAATCCATCGATCTTCACGAATCTTCAACTGACCCACCCATTACCCGACCATTCATCCATTCCAAAGGGACTTTATCCGATTTTGCTAAAAATGACGAACAAGCACGTTTTCAGAACTGCTCCGAACCTGATGACTAAAGAGGATAGAAAAAAAGCACTTATACAAGGAATAGCCGGCAGATACACTACCATAACGGAGATGCTGGAGGACCTTCAAAAGATTCCGATAAAGAAAAAATGGTTCGGATTTTAATAGAATTCTTTTCGGAAACCCAAACCAAAAGTGAACATGAGAGGAGAATAGAGGTCTCCCGCTCCTGATGCTGTATTATTGCTGGGAATGGCGTTCAACACGTATGAAACACCGGTTTCAAAGTAAGCTGTTCCATATCCCGGGAACGTATATTTCAAACCACCATTCAATCCAAATGCAAGACTAAAAATAGAACCCTTTAAGTCTTCACCGTCAGGTAGTTGATACTTGGTCAAGTCTACTTTTGTTAAGTCATAATCTCTTGTAACTGTGTTGAAAATAGCCTGTAAGGTTCCTCCACCATAGGCTCCGAATCCATTATCGTAACCATCACCAATGTAAAATCGGTTTCCTCCTTCCAGAACAATATAGTTCATGGAATTAAAATAGGTAACGTTCTGAGTATATGGCATAGCAGCAGGATTAATTCCCTGAACATATCCATAGTTGGGAGTGAGGTCCTTTTGTTTAGCGTAGAATGCTGCTCTCACAAAAAACGAAACATAATCATCTCTTGGCATCTCACCGGCAATATGCAAACCTACATATGGTTTAGGGCCACCGAATCCCTTCAACATACTTACTCCCCCACTTAAGCCAAACTGTGCTGACGCACCAGAGATTACACTCAGAAGAATGAGTGCCAGTAATCCAATCTTTTTCATTTTTCCATCCATTTTGGTGATTGCAATTTCACCTTTTCAAAAATCGGGCAACTATCGATATGAGCTCCCG
>CAIYQV010000069.1 GCA_903928365.1 uncultured Flavobacteriia bacterium | reverse complement strand
TTTATCAATACCAGTGTCGACTAATAACTTTAAAAGCTTGTCCGCTTTCTCCACTTTTTCAGCTTCGAGAATGGTGCCTAAACGAATGTCTAACTTGGTAAAATCATCAAATTGGACAGTAGTTTTTTGCGGCTCAAAGGTTGTTTCCATAGGGTTGGAATTGTGCAAGCGTTGAACTTCTTCCTCGACAGTCTCGTCCGTAATTTTCTGGAAAAGGATTTCAGGAGTGCCAACCCGGTTACCCGGTTGCAAATGTATGTTTCCTGCCTGCTCCCAGTTTTTCTCTGAAAAATGAAGGAATTCTGAAAGTTTTCGCGCTGTCTCAGGCAGGAAAGGTTGAAGGACGATACTTAGATTTGCGGTGATCTGCAAAGCAACATTCATAATCGTCTGCACGCGATCAGGATCAGTCTTGATCAGTTTCCATGGCTCCTGTTCGGCAAGGTATTTATTTCCTAAACGTGCCAGGTTCATTGCTTCCGCCTGTGCCTCACGCAATTTATAGGCGTATATTAGTTTGCTGATCCGTTGTGGAATGGCTTTCATTTCCGCAAGAACGGTTTTATCTTCTTCGGTTAGCTCATTACTTTCCGGAACAATCCCTTCATAATATTTATGAGTCAGAACCATCGCTCTGTTAACGAAATTTCCTAGAATGTCGGCGAGCTCACTATTCACGCGGGTTTGGTACTCTTTCCATGTGAATTCTGAGTCTTTGGTTTCAGGTGCAATGGATGTCAGCACATATTTGAGTTCATCCGCCTTGTCGGGATATCGCTCCATGTATTCGTGCAACCATACAGCCCAGTTTCTTGAAGTAGAGAACTTATCCCCTTCAAGATTCAGGAATTCATACGCAGGCACGTTATCTGGAAGGATCAGATCGCCATGGTCTTTCAAAATAATCGGGAAAATAACCGCGTGGAATACGATATTATCCTTTCCAATAAAATGTACCAACTTGCGGTCGCCTGTCCAGTAATCTTTCCAATCCTTGCCATGATCAAGTGCCCATTGCTTGGTTGCGGAAATATAACCAATCGGTGCATCCAGCCATACATAAAGCACTTTGCCTTCAGAATCTGGTAGAGGAACTTTTACGCCCCAGTCGAGATCGCGTGTCATGGCTCGGGCATGCAACCCACCATCGATCCATGACATGCACTGACCGATCACTTGATTTCTCCAGGCTTTGGGATCGTGTTGTTGAACACCGTCCAGGGTGCCATTTTTAATCCATTCTCTCAACCAGTCTTCATGACGATCCATGGGCAAGTACCAGTGTGACGTCGATCGTAATACAGGGGTTTTACCGCTTAGTGTGGATTTGGGATCGATCAGTTCTGTTGGACTTAGATCGGTGCCACATTTTTCGCATTGATCTCCGTAAGCAGAAGGGTTCTGACATTTTGGACAAGTGCCTGTGATGTAACGGTCTGCGAGGAACTGACTGTATTCTTCGTCGTAGTATTGCTCGGAAGTTTCCTCGGTGAATTTGCCTTTTTGATGCAACTTCAGGAAGAATTCCTGAGATGTTTCATGATGGATCGGAGCAGATGTTCGGTGAAATATATCAAAGGAGATCTGAAAATCTTCAAACGATCTGCTGATGATGGCATTGTATTTATCTACGATCTCCTGCGGGCTAATTCCTTCTTTCTTTGCGCGAAGAGTGATCGCTGCGCCGTGTTCATCGCTACCACAAATAAAAGCCACGTCGTGACCGTTCATTCGAAGAAAACGCACAAAAATATCCGCGGGCAGGTACACTCCGGCCACATGGCCCAAGTGCAGTGGACCGTTTGCATAAGGCAAGGCGGCCGTTACCGTAAATTTATCCTTTGACATGAAGTGAATTAATGGCTGCAAAGATAGCTAATCGTGGCGCAACAGAAATGTTTCAGGAAAGGAATAAGCAACAAATGCTTAGATTACTTCTTCAGATTCCTCAAAAGAGATTCCGAATGTGCGAAGTTCCTCAAGGATCGGTTCGTAATTCTCCGGCTGTACGGGCAAGGTCACTCCTTTCGTTTTCAAATCTCCGGTTAGTATGCGTTTGGCTGCAATAGCTACCGGCAAACCTACCGTATTGGACATGGAAGTGTAGATTTGATCTTCACCAATATTTACCATAGAAGAAGTAACCCTGTGGCGTTTTCCGTCGAGTGTGTATTCGAACTCGTGATACATTACCAGCATGTCTTTGTCGCCTTCTTCCAGAACAAGTTTTTCCTTCAGAATCGCTTCCAGCAATTGAGCGGGTGAGGCATCTTTTACGCCAATGGGCGCAGATCCGTCGAATAATCCCAGCCAGGCAAATTTTTCATAAAATGTTTCGCGATCACTTCGCAGGAAAGCGCGGAATTTGTCTTCAACGCTTCTGGTGGGGTGATAAGGAAGAAAAGCATTCAGGAAACTGCGTGGCGTCAAGGTCTCGGAACGTTCCATTTTGTAAGAATCATCCGTCATCCCTAGTTCGATGAATACATTCCAAGCCTCACTGTAACCTGGTCTTCGCAGGGTGCCTCGGAAAATAGTTGGGATATCCTCTAATCCGTAGGTCTTACGGTACGACAAAGAATCCCTGTTGGCATAACCTTCAAAATCACCATATCCATCTACCGAAATACGAATAAGTCGACTGAATAGTCGGTTGTATGGAATGTATTTGTATTCTTTGTGATCAAGGAAACAAGAAGCACCTCCTTGCCCGGCAAGTACTACATTCCTTGGATTCCAGGTGAATTTATAATTCCATGGATTGGTATCACTTTCCGGCGCGATCAACCCTCCGCAATACGAACGGAAGGCTTCGATGGTTCCTCCTTTTTTGTGGATCTCATGAATGATCTTCATGGCGCTCATGTGATCGATTCCGGGATCTACTCCGATCTCGTTCATAATCACAATACCTGCTTTGATGGCTTCTTCGTGAAGCGCTTGCATTTCTTTTGAAATATAGGAAGGTGTGATGAGGTCTTTTTTCAGTTCGATGCAGTCTTCGGCTACCTCAGGGTGAAACCGCGCTGGAAGCATGGAAATCACCAAGTCTGCTTTTTCGATCTCTGGTTTCCTTTCGTTGCGTTCGAGTGCATTGAAACAAAGTGCAACACCGCGTTCGTGGTTTCCGATCTTTTTTTGAACGAGTTCAAGGTCCTGATCTACAACACGCACTTCCCAATTGTAATTCAACGAGTTGTTCAATAAATATCGGATCAAAGAAGAAGCTGACAGACCGGCGCCGAGTATCAGAATACGTTTCATTGCACGTTAATTTGGTGCAAAAGTAAAAAAAGCGCCCATGTATGAGTTAAAATACAATTGACAATACGTCATCGATGTTAAAATAAAAACATTGATTTCGTGGGATTAGGCTTCCTTCTTCGGAAGGATGCGGCTATCAAAAGAAAAATATATTTTTGCACAGCTAATGAATTTGTTACATGGGAAGAGCATTTGAATACCGAAGAGCAGCTAAAGAAAAGCGTTGGGACAAAATGTCCAAATTGTTTCCAAAACTAGGTAAAGCCATTACGATGGCGGCCAAAGAAGGCGGGGAAGATCCTGCAACCAATGCGAAACTCCGAACAGCCATCCAGAATGCGAAGGCTGAGAACATGCCGAAAGATAACATCGAAGCTGCCATCAAACGGGCGGCTCAAAAAGATATCAGTGCGTTTACAGAGGTTATTTATGAAGGAAAAGGTCCACACGGTGTACTCGTAATGGTTGAATGCGCCACGGACAACCCAACACGCACAGTGGCCAATGTGAAATCCTATTTTAACAAAGCAGGTGGTGGAGTGGTTCCTAATGGATCACTTGAATTCATGTTTAACCGAAAATCGGTTTTCGAGATCAATAAGTCAGATGCGATCGATCCAGAAGAATTAGAGCTGGAATTAATCGATGCTGGTTGTGACGAGATCGAAGTGGCAGATGACAAGATCTTTGTATACGGTGATTACACATCCTTCGGAACTATCGCAAAAGCATTGGAGGATATGCAGGTGGAGGTTCAGAAATCTAATCTTCAACGCATACCGACTTCTCCGATCGAATTAACTGAAGATCAAATGCAGGAAGTAGAGAAAATGCTGGATAAGATCGAAGATGACGACGATATTCAGCAGGTTTTCACGAATATTGCATAAAGACGAAGGGCATAGCATGAAATAATCATCGTGAACTGTCGTTCTTCCATAATATATTTTTTTTGAAGCATTTCATGCGTAGAATAAGTGGTTTTATTGGAGTTTTCTCTCTGCTGTTATGGCTTTCATGGGCCTGCTCAACAGAAAAGAATACGCTGGTGAACCGCACCTATCATGGTTTGACGGCTCATTACAATGGATATTTCAATGCGAATGAACTCATTCGTCAGTCCCTGAATACATTCAGAGGTTCGTTGAAGGAAAACTATTACCAGGTATTGCCGATCGAAGCCTTGCCAAATGAAGAGCAAGTAGTTGGGTTGTATCCGGCAATTGATACGGCCATCTCAAAATGCGCCAAGGTGATCCAGAGTCACAGTATGCCAAGTAACGACAGACCCTCTCTGAAAAAGGAAGAGCACAATCAATGGATCGATGAGAACTGGACGACGATTGGAATTGCTAATTTCTATCGTCGCGACTACGATGCTGCAATGAAAGGATTTTCTTTCGTTAAAAAATTCTATTCGAATGACCCTTCTATCTACATATCTGATCTCTGGATGGCCAAAACGAATATCCAGTTGAACAAGTTGACGGAGGCAGGATTTAATTTAAATGCAATTGACAAAGCTGTCAAAGACGAAGAAGAGCGTTCAAAGGATAAACAAACGAAACAAAAGAAAAAAGGATCAAAAGAAGAAGATCCGATAGCGGAAGTTCCAAAATCGATCTATTTTGAGCTTGAAAAGACAAAAGCAGAACTTGCACTTAGAAAACAGGAACCGAAGGATGCGATCAAATTTCTGGAGTCATCGCTTGTTTTCGCCAAGGTTCAAACGGATAAGTCACGGGTTCATTACATCATTGCGCAGTTGAATGAGTCGATTGGCAACAAGGATGAGGCGAAGAGACACTATTCTCAGTGTTTGAAGTTCAATGCACCCTATGAGATGCACTTTAATGCCCGGTTGAAAAGAGCTTTCATGGGTGGAGATGAAAAGGTCCGTAAAGAATTGATGAAGATGCTTCGTGATGCTAAGAATGCACCGTTTAAAGATCAGATCTATTATGCTTTGGCGGATATCGAACTTCAAAAGTCAAACGAACCAAAAGCGGTAGAGTTTTTAACCCTTTCTGCGTTCTATTCTACAGCTAATCCCCGTCAGAAGGGGATGTCCTATGAAAAGTTGGGAGATCTTTCTTTTGGTCACCGAAATTATGTAAGAGCTCAGAAATATTATGACTCATGTGCAGTGGTGATCGATGACACCTATCCTAATGCAAAAGGCGTTAAGAACAAGGCTGCTAATCTAAAAGATCTGGTAAAGGCTGTTGAAACTGCAGCTTTTGAGGACAGCGTGCAACGAATCGCTAAAATGAACGAGGAGGATCGCCTGTCCTATCTGGAAGGTGTGATAAAGCAGATCAAGGAGGAAGAAGCGCGTCGCAAGAAAATGGAGGCTGAAAAATTACGCGAGCTTCAGCAAAACCAGAATAATTTCGCACAGACTGCAGGATCGGGGAGTAAATGGTACTTCAACAATCCGAAAACACGCAGCGAAGGTTATGATGAATTCCGTAAGCTTTGGGGAGCTCGTGAAAACGAGGACAACTGGAGACGCAGTGATAAAACGGTTTTGACCGCCATAAAGGATAATACGGATGAAGACACGGCGTCTGTTGCAGTTCAAAAAGAAGAAGAAAAAGATACACTCACGGTGCAGTCATTATTGAAAAATGTCCCTCTTACCGACAGTGCGCTTGCCCAATCCAATAAACGATTACTGGAAGCTTTGTACAACGCTGGAGTCATTTACAAGGAGCAGTTAAATGAACCAGTTATGGCACGTAAGCAATTTGAAGCGGTTCGTTCAAAAAACACTGAAGGTGACATCGACCTCTCATCTGCTTTTCAATTATATAAATTGCTGACATCAGGTTCAGATCCGCTTTCGGAGAACGAAAAAGAACACATTTTAAACGTATACCCTAATTCGGATTATGCTAATTACCTGCGCGATCCGGATTTCTTTGTGAAACGAAAAGAACGGGAGGCCCTCGCAGAACAGGAATATTTAACGGTATTCGAACGATATAAAAAAGGCTTGTATATGCCGGTGATCTCCAGGGCAGATGTAGTAATCAATCAAGAAAGAGATAACAAATACCGTTCAAAGTATATGTTGTTGAAAGCAATGTGTATGGGGCAATTAACGGAGAATAAAAAAGAATTGATCCCGGTCTTGCAACAGGTGGTATCGGAATATCCCGGAACGGATGAGGAAACCCGTGCGAAAGAGATGATCAAGATCATTAATGAAGGATTTTCAAAAAATATTTCGATCGATCGTAGTAATAAATCACCCTTCAAATTTGACGAAAATGCTACACAATGGGTACTCATTTTTCTGGATAAAGGAGAGAGCTCAAGCACAGCAAAAACAAAGGTTTCAGACTTTAACAGGGAATTTTTTAGTCGCGATGCGCTAAAGGTAAGTTCTAAGATCTTTGGAGAGGATCAAAGTGTGATTTTGGTACAAGAATTCAAATCCGATGTAACCGCATTGAAATATGTCCGTATATACAAATCCACGAGGAAACACCTGCTCGACCTTCAGAAGGCCAAGATCATGGTGATTACTCAGGAAAATATGAAGCTTTTGTTTGAAAATAAATTGCTTCAGGAGTACGAGACATTTTATGATGAATTTTATTAGTCATGTTGAACAGAAAAGAAAAAACACATTTTGAGAACGCGGATCGCGTTAACAAACTAGTTGAAGGAACAAAGATCATCGGAGACATCATTTCGGAGTCAAATATCCGAATCGATGGGGAAGTACAAGGGAACATTACAACCTCTGCAAAGGTGGTGATCGGAGAAAATGGACTTCTTAAAGGTAATCTTCAGTGCCAGGAAGCCGATATTGAAGGCAGAATTGAAGGGAAACTGATGGTAGAAGGATTGTTGATCTTGCGTGAGCAATCTAATATTCAAGGTGATATTTACACCAATAAACTTCACATTGAAGAAGGGGCGATCTTCTTGGGTGCATGTAAAATGGGAGCTGCAGGGAATCAGAAAATGTCCACGTCAGTATCCAGTGCAAGTGCAGAAGAGCCTGAGAATACATTATACTAATGGCGGAAGAACCAAAACGGAACTTTTCGAAATTTGCCCGGTTATCGGGAATTGGCATCCAAATGGGTGCCACTATTTTTTTAGGGGCCTACCTTGGTAAATACCTGGACGAACGTTTTCCATCCAATAAAAAGTGGTTTACCATCCTGTTTACATTGCTTGCCGTAGGGATCTCTTTGTACAACATTCTTCGTCAGGTCAATAAGTTGAACAACGAGCAAGATGAGAACTAAGCGTTTTTTCCGTTTTTTTATTACGTTGCTAATTCTTGTCCTTCCATCCTTCGTCGGACATTATGCTGTTAGTAATTCAGAATGGAGAAACGAATTGTTCCTGACCTACGGTTTTAACTGCATTGTATGCATGGCTTTTCTGGTTCTTTTTCTTTGGAAGGAAAAAGTGTTAAAACCTTATCTGGGATACTATTTTCTTTATTTCAGTTTATTCAAATTTGTTTTATTTCTGACATTGATCAGACCATTGATTGATGCTACAGGCGGTGTGAAAGGGCATGCTTTTCTATCTTTTTTTATTCCTTATGCCCTCTGTTTAGTGCAGGAAGTTCGTTTTGTAATCAAAGAATTGAACACTTCTGAATAGATGGTGGAAAAAAATCTGTGTCATTGACCGGATTGCATGTGAAATTATCCGTACTTTTGCGCCAAATTTATCAACTACTGGTTGCCGTTTTATGCGTAAATTACTAGGAATTCTATTCGTTCTGAGCTTTTTAAGTCCAAAGCTTATCCTGGCAAATGCCACTCCGGAACATGCAGGTGAAAACACGGAAAAACTCTCAGCAGAGGAGCAAAAACGTGCAGACATGAGTGAATATGTGAAGCATCACACACAAGATGTGCATGATTTCCACATATTTTCTGATAACAGCGCAGGTAAGCATTATGGCTTTCCGCTTCCGGTAATTCTATGGGATAATGGTCTCCATGTGTTCATGTCTTCAAAATTTGAGCATGGCCATAAAGTGGTGGAGTCTAAAGGGAATTTCTACAAATTAGAGCATGGTAAGATCTACAAAACGGATGCTGCCGGAGATTTGAAGTTGAATGAGCATGGTCACCCTACTGTGAAAGCACCATTGGACCTTTCTATTACAAAGAATGTTTTTGTTACGCTCATCATGGCGTTCGTACTGTTCTTTGTATTCAAAGGAATGGCAAGCTCTTACAGCACTTCCATGTCGCCTAAAGGCGCAGCAAAGTTCTTCGAGCCGCTCGTGTTATTCATACGTGACGATATTGCTATTCCGAACATAGGTCATAAGCACCATAAGAAATACATGGTATACCTCCTTACGGTGTTTTTCTTTATCTGGTCCTTAAATCTTGTCGGTATGACTCCGTTTGGAGTGAACGTGACAGGTAACATTGCTGTAACTTTTACATTGGCTATTTTGACATTCATCATTACGCAAACTACGGCTAATGGAAACTACTGGAAACATATCTTCTGGATGCCTGGAGTTCCTGTGCCAATGAAGATCATTCTTGCGCCGATCGAATTGCTTGGGGTGTTTATTAAGCCTTTTGCATTGATGATCCGTCTTTATGCAAACATGTTGGCCGGTCACATCGTATTGGGTTCATTGATCAGTTTGTTGTTTGTTTTCCAGAACTGGGGAGCTAAGGGAGCATTTCTTGGTTTGACTTTGTTCCTGAATATCATCGAACTTTTAGTTGCCTTTTTACAGGCGTATATTTTTACGATGCTCACCGCGTTGTACTTCGGCTTTGCTGTTGAAGAGCACCACGATGACCATCATTAATTAAGTTGTATTTTTTAACCTCAAATAATAAATAACATGAACATTCCAGCTATTGTAGGTGCAGGATTGGTTGTGATCGGAGCAGGTATCGGTATCGGACGTATCGGTGGTTCTGCAATGGAAGCGATCGCTCGTCAACCAGAAGCAACTAACAAAATTCAAACAGCGATGCTTATTGCAGCAGCGCTTATCGAAGGAATCGGATTTGCTGCATTATTCGCAGTGTAAAACGTTAGCTGTCACCGCGACGGTTGGTCGCGGTGACAGTCTTTATTTGACATTAAATAAGATAAAATGGAAAAGTTATTAAGTGAATTTTCAGTTGGGTTGTTCTTTTGGCAATCTGTGATCTTTTTGGCATTGTTGTTCCTTTTGAGAAAGTATGCCTGGAAACCAATCTTGAATGCGGTGAATGAGCGTGAGCAAAAAATTGCTGACTCCCTGGAATTGGCGGAAAAGACGAAAGCAGAAATGCAGGCTTTGCAGTCTCAGAACGAGAACTTGTTGAAAGAGGCACGTGCAGAGCGTGATGCAATCATTAAGGATGCGAAGGAAACGGCTTCCAAGATGGTAGAAGATTCAAAAACCGCTGCGAAAGTAGAAGCTGAAAAGGTTGTTGCTGCGGCTCGTCAAACGATTGAGGCAGAAAAGGCAGCTGCGATTTCTGAGTTGAAAACACAGGTTGCTGCATTCTCACTGGAGATCGCTGAGAAAGTGGTTCGCGGAGAATTGGCTTCTGACGACAAGCAAAAAGCATTGGCTGATAAGTTGGCCGGAGATATCAACCTGAACTAATTCAATCCATGAACAGTACGAAAGCTGCATCACGATACGCTAAAGCTCTCTTGGAGTTGGCGATCGAGCAAGGTAACCTGGAGAAGGTTTCTGCTGACATGGCCTATATGCACAAGGTGTGTTCGGAAGAAAAGGAGTTTGTGATCCTGCTTAATTCCCCGATCATTAAATCTGATAAAAAGATCAGTATTTTCAATTCCCTGTTTGGTGATTTTGACAGGCTCTCTTCCATGTTCATTGACTTGATAGCAAAAAACAGAAGAGAGTACATGCTTGGAGATATTGCTGCATCTTTTGATGCGCAGTTGAAGGCTCACAAAGGCATCGTTCCTGTGACGCTTATTTCAGCAAAACCATTGAATGCGAAAACCAAAGATATGATCATGGAAAAGATCAGTGCATCGGTGAAAGGGAAGTTGGAAGTGAATGAAGAAATCGATGAATCATTGATCGGAGGATTTATTGTTCGCATGGACGACAAGCAGATCGATGCTTCGATAGCTACACAATTCAAGAATTTAAAACAACGTTTAACACGATAGTCCTCTGTAGGATCTAAATAAAAAAAGAGAAGATGGCAGATGTAAAACCGGCAGAAGTTTCTGCAATTTTAAGAGAGCAATTAGCAGGATTTAAATCCGAAGCTGAATTGCAGGAAGTAGGTACCGTGCTTCAAGTAGGTGATGGTATTGCACGTATTTATGGTTTGAATAGCGTTCAGTATGGTGAGTTGATCGAATTTGAAAACGGTCTGCAAGGAATCGCATTGAACCTCGAAGAAGATAACGTAGGTGCCGTATTGCTTGGTCGTTCTACGGATGTAAAAGAAGGTGATACAGTAAAACGTTTGGGCCGCATCGCTTCTATTAAGGTAGGAGATGGAATGGTTGGACGTGTTGTAGATACACTTGGACAGCCGATCGATGGTAAAGGACCTATCTCTGGTGAATTGTATGAAATGCCGATCGAGCGTAAAGCTCCTGGAGTTATCTTCCGTCAGCCGGTAACAGAGCCGATGCAGACAGGTATCAAAGCGGTTGATGCGATGATTCCGATCGGTCGTGGTCAGCGTGAGTTGATCATCGGTGACCGTCAGACAGGTAAATCTACGGTAGCGATTGATACGATCATCAATCAGCGTGAGTTTTATGACAGAGGTGAGCCTGTATTCTGTATCTATGTAGCTGTAGGTCAGAAAGGTTCAACTGTTGCTGGTATCGTTAAGAAATTTGAAGATGCGGGTGCAATGGCATACACGGTAGTTGTTGCTTCGAATGCATCTGATCCTGCAACCATGCAGTTCTATGCTCCAATGACCGGTGCTGCGATCGGTGAGTTTTTCCGTGATTCAGGACGTCCTGCATTGATTGTTTATGATGATCTTTCAAAACAAGCGGTAGCTTATCGTGAGGTTTCGCTTCTTTTGCGTCGTCCTCCGGGTCGTGAGGCGTACCCTGGTGACGTATTCTATCTTCACTCCAGATTATTGGAGCGTGCGGCAAAGATCATTGCAGATGACAAAATTGCAGCTCAAATGAATGACCTTCCTGAATCATTGAAGCCAATCGTTAAAGGTGGTGGTTCATTGACTGCTCTTCCTATCATCGAAACACAAGCGGGTGACGTTTCTGCGTATATCCCTACAAACGTGATCTCGATTACGGATGGTCAGATCTTCTTGGAGTCAGACTTGTTCAATGCGGGTATTCGTCCTGCGATCAACGTGGGTATCTCTGTATCTCGTGTAGGTGGTAACGCTCAGATCAAATCGATGAAGAAAGTAGCTGGTACACTTAAGTTGGATCAGGCACAGTATCGTGAATTGGAAGCGTTCGCGAAGTTCGGTTCTGATTTGGATGCTGCAACGAAATCCGTACTTGATAAAGGAGCACGTAACGTGGAGATCCTGAAGCAACGTGAAGGAGATCCTTATCCGGTTGAAAAGCAGATCGCGATCATCTTCGTTGGTACGAAAGGTTTGATGCAACGCGTTCCTGTGGCGAAAGTGAAAGAGTTCGAAAAAGAATTCCTGAACTATCTTGATGCGAAGCATGCGGATGTATTGGTGCAGTTGAAAGCCGGAAAATATACCGACGAGATCACGGATACACTTACACGTGTAGCTAAAGAAATCGCTGATAAGTATTAATTGACAATGCACAATTGTCAATTGTCAATTTTGAATTGTCAATTATAAAGTATGCCTAGTTTAAAGGAAATACGTAACAGGATCACTTCAGTAGGATCGACGATGCAGATCACTTCAGCAATGAAGATGGTTTCTGCTGCGAAACTAAAGCGTGCACAAGATGCGATCACTCAAATGCGCCCATATGCAAACAAACTGCAGGAAATCCTGAGCAATTTGAGTGGATCTCTTGATCTTTCTGAGAATGCGTTTTCAGATACACGTGAGGAGAAGAATATTCTAATCGTAGGGATCACCTCTAACCGCGGTTTGTGTGGTGGTTTCAACAACAACGTGATCAAGAAGGTTAACTGGCTAGTTAACGACAAGTACGCTGGTAAAAATGTGAAAGTATTGTGTCTTGGTAAGAAAATCAGAGATGTGTTCAGACGAACCGATGCATATTTTGTAAATGATGCATTGGCTCTGGTAGAAGATATTTTTGGATCACTTTCTTTTGAAAACAATGCAATCATCGCAGAAGAACTAATGCGTTTGTTTACGACGAAGGAATTTGATAAAGTGGTTTTCGTTTACAACCAG
>CAIYQV010000068.1 GCA_903928365.1 uncultured Flavobacteriia bacterium | reverse complement strand
GCGTGACATTCAAATGACACATCACGAACGGCAATGCTCTTCGTATCCGATGTATTGAGTTCTTTTCGTTGCTGTCGGTTCAATTCGAACTCTTTGTACAGCTGTTGTGCTCGTATCATTTATTGAACAGGTATGGGTGTTTCTTTTTTACCTAACAAGACGCCAAGGCCTAATCCGCCGCCAAATCCCCATCCAAATCGGGCGGCTTGTCTGGTCTCTACAAAGCCTGTAACGGTGATAAGATCGCTTATGATATAGGTAGATTTGACACCGAATGAACAAGCATATTTCAAATAGAATTCTTCCGTTTTCTTGTCCTTAATGAAATCCAGTCCCAAGATATTCGCATACGGAGAAAGGTCCCATTTGTAGGCCGGAGAATAATGGTAACTGACTCCATCTGGTAAGACTAATAAAAGTAGTCCGCCAAGAATTCCAAACGCTCCTGAGCTCGTAGAATCACCATCCACAGCATTACTCAGACCAATTCCAAAAAGCACAGGGGCTCCCAGAATTCCCATACTTGTATGAAATTGATTGATGGAATCCTTTCGCATTTGATAATCAAAATTGTAATTCAATCCAAAGTTCTTTTTCAAAAGGATCTCCGCATTCAGGCTTACAATGCTAAACGAAGTGTTTTGTACTCCCCCAAAACCATAACGACCATAAAGATGAAATTTATGATCCATGAGTTGGGCAGAAACAATTTGTGTAAATAAGATGAAAGTTAAGGTGGCAAGTAGATTTTTAGGTTTCATGCGGTATTATTTAGAAGTGAAAATACAAATTATTCGCAGATTCTTCCTTTGTGTTGCTGATTGTGGAATTCCTCATCCAGCGTTTTCATTTCTTCGAGCATTTCTGCAGATGGAGGAACATTCTGAAGCAAGCCCAGGTCCGGTTGACCTGCATCCACCCATGCCGTATACCAGATGGATCCGACGGCCAGAATAGCTGCTCGCATGCGTCGCTCCACCATGCCATTCATTCGCTGGTGATAGGCTTGTGAAAACTCATGGGAATAGACCGGAATGGTAGTGTTTCCTCGCTGTTCGAAGCTGTATTTTTGATCAGACGGGAATTCTTTCGTTAGGTCTTTTTCCATCCCAAAAACGGAGTCCAGTGCTGAGTGAGATCCTTTTACGGCATCCCAGGCGAGTTCAAGCGTACTCTTGATGTATTTACTTTTCCCTACAAAATAATCGTAGGATTCAGCATTGATCTCCACCAATCTGCTTTCCCAAAGCCCATGAATTCCTTTCTGACCGGATAACTGACCATTGTAGTTCTCTGTGGTGTGGAGCGGAACATGTGCATCACCAATGTAATGACCAATATCAGCTGAATATTTCAGGATAAGGTCCACATTGCGTGTCTCAAAAGCTTTTTGAAGTTTATACTTCATCAAATTGATGTGCCATGGAACGATTCCATATGCTTGTAAGGTGTCCTCTGAATATTTTTTGATGGCCTCGTCCCAGCGTTTTGGGATCAACAGGAAAGGATCTTCTCCTTTTTTGTAATAATGGTCGAGGTCAATGTAATGACATTGTGCTTCACCTTCTACGGCATAGCGTCGTTTGTCAGGATCTACAGCATGCTCTGTCAGGTATTCCAGATGTTCCTTGTAAAAACCAAACATCTCAGGAGGTAGCGTGAAAATGGCAATTCGGTTGATCCGTTTATGGCCATAAAATCCCCAGCGCTTTTGAATTTTAATTTCATGGGAAGACCATGCCAAAGTCAATGGCAACGCTAGAAAAAGAATCCATTTATAATTTGACCAGTTTCCCATTTCTGAGGATCGGAATTACATCTGTTTGATTTGGTGTCAGACAATACTTAATGTCTTCGTTCAAATTCAGGTTCTTTAGTCTGCGACGGTGCGAACTTGATTTAAGGTAGCCAAAGTAATTGTCCTTCGCTGAAAGATACAAATATTTTGCGGCAATGGATGAATCTTCATCCGAAGTGAAGTTACCAGTGGATATCAAGTAGTCAGAAATAGCTCCCGCGCAGATGGTATCCTCCAGATTGAATTTATCCTGCCATCCGGAACACAGGCAAAGAACGTTTTTGTTTTGTTCAGAAAGCCACTTGGAAAGAGTATCCAGATTAAGAAAAGAACCGACGACCACTATTTCTGCGTCTTTTGCGACATCGAGTGATTTGGTTCCGTTGGTGGTGGTTAATACGACCTCTTTGTCACGAAACTCTTCTTTCATGTAGGAAAAAGGGGAATTTCCAAAATCAAATCCTTCAACGATCTGACCTTTTCTTTCTGCTCCTGCGAGCCACCCTTTGCTTTTGTATTCTTGTGCTTCTTCTACTGTTGGCACAGGAATAATCGACTTGATTCCATTGTCAAATGCAGCACAAATAGCGGATGTAGCTCTCAGTACGTCAATGACAACTACGATTTCAAATTCATCCTTGTAATAAGCATATTCACCTGGCGTGAAACAAACTTCTACATGTTTTCGATTGTCCATACCTGCAAAGGTAGGAATAATCCTTACTTGATTTATCGCGTAAGTTTTGAAAGCAAACTGGTCCAACCACCCCCATTGTGCACCTCCTTGAACCCATTGGATTTTAGAATTCCTTTCGCTGTAGCACTTCGCATACCGGATGCACAACAGGTGATCACCGGCTTGTTCTTGTCAAGTTTGGATAATTGTGTCCCAAGAATCTGAAGAGGTATGTTCTTACTTCCCGGGATGTTGCCTGAGTCGAATTCAGCTTTTGTGCGCACATCTATGATTTGAGCACCATTGGCAAAAAGTTCTTTGTAATTTACCTTAGGGCCTAAACCCAAGAGCTTTTTAAGCATGTTCATATTTTATTTATTTAGCTTGATTGACAATATAATTCACAGACAACCAGCTGCCACCGTTGAAGCATTCGATGCCTTTTCGTTTAAGGAACATTTCCGCTGAACCACTTCTGCCACCAGAGGCACAACATAGGACTAAAGGTTGTTTCATTGATTCGATCTCACTCATTTTTTCTTCCAATTCCTGAAGCGGCACATTGATCGAATTGGCCACATGTCCACCTGAAAATTCAGATCTGGTGCGGACATCAACTATAGTTCCGAGTCCTTCTTTAATGATCGTTTCAATGGACATATTCTTATTCATGGTTTTAAATTTCGCACGAAGTTGAGTTAAAAAATCAGGTTAGACAGTAACCAATGTTACAGAGGATAAATTAATTCTTGTTCTTGAGTATTTTTCGCTCTGCCCAGAAGGTCATGAATGGGATGATGGAGGATAGGAGCAACAAGGCTAATTCTCCCAGTGTGACTTTACGCTTTTGAAAAGCAAGAATGGCCCACAAACAGAATGAAATGAAAAGCCCTCCATGGATCACGCCGACCACATAATTTGGTCCTTTCAGTCCGTACATGTATTTCAAAGGCATGGTAATCCCGAAGGAAATGTAGGATATTCCTTCAAGAATAGCCAGTAATTGTAATTGCCCAATAAGTGTTTTTAAGTTCATAGTCACGTGTTTTTTTCTTTTCTTCTATTTTCCAGCGCAAACAATTCATCCCGAAGTCTCGCTGCCTCAATGAAATCCAATTCCTTGGCTGCCTTCTCCATTTCTTTACGGGTAAACTGTATCGCTTTTTTCAATTGTTCTTCTGACATGTAGGCCACAACCGGATCGGCTGCAAGTGGGAGGTCATCGGAGAGTTCGTATTTCATTTGACGCATCATCTGATCTCCATCCGCTACTTTGGTTGACTCCAATATTTTTTCCTTGGATTTTGTAAGAGGCGTAGGGGTCATTCCATGTTCTTCGTTGTATTTTTTTTGTAACTCCCGGCGGCGTGCTGTTTCATCGATTGTTTTTCGCATCGAATCAGTTATTTTATCGGCATACATGAGCACGGTACCGTTGACATTTCTCGCAGCTCGTCCAACAGTTTGTACCAGAGAACGTTCATTCCTCAAAAAACCCTCCTTATCCGCATCCAGAATGGCAACCAATGATACCTCAGGAAGATCCAATCCCTCACGCAGCAAGTTCACCCCTATCAATACATCAAATACACCCAAACGCAGTTGTCTCAAGATCTCGACTCGTTCGATCGTATCGATGTCACTGTGTATGTAACGACATAAGATTCCCAGTTTATCCAGGTATTTCTGTAGCTCTTCTGCCATGCGTTTGGTTAGCGTGGTTACAAGTGTACGCTCGTCACGGCTGATACGAATATGGATATCTTCGATGAGGTTATCTATCTGATGCTTGGAAGGCCGAACCTCTATGATCGGATCGAGTAGTCCTGTCGGTCGAATAACTTGCTCCACAACAATCCCTTCTGACTGAGCGATCTCGTAATCGGCGGGTGTAGCAGAGACGTAGATGATCTGATTCCATAGGGTTTCAAATTCTTCAAATTTTAGTGGCCTGTTGTCTACGGCTGCCTGAAGTCTGAATCCGTAATCCACGAGATTGATCTTTCGTGATCGATCGCCACCGTACATGGCACGGATCTGAGGAATTGTCACATGACTTTCATCGATCACCATCAGAAAGTCTTTGGGAAAATAATCTAATAAACAGAAAGGTCGTTCACCTGGTTGACGTTGATCGAAATAGCGTGAATAATTCTCTATTCCCGAACAATATCCCAGTTCACGGATCATTTCCATGTCGTAACTCACACGTTCCTCTAGTCTTTTCGCTTCTTCAATCTTTCCGGAACTTCTGAAATTCGCTACCTGAACTACCATGTCCTCTCCAATCTGCTCTAGGGCTGTTCGGGTATTTTCAGGACTGGAAACAAAGATATTCGCCGGAAAAATATTGATTTCGTCAAAGGATTCCATTCGGCTGTTATTGATCGGGTCTATTGAACTGATCGCCTCAATGTCATCTCCCCAGAATTCGATACGCAAGGCATAATCGGCATAGGCTAGATAGATGTCTACCGTGTCTCCCTTGACCCGAAAAGTCCCTCGTTTAAATTCGTTTCCTGCTCGGGAATAGAGGTTCTCAACCAGTTTAAAAAGGAACTTATTTCTGGAATAGGTCTGTCCTTTTTTAACGTACATAATGCTATTCGCGAACTCATTCGGATTGCCAATACCATAAATGCATGACACCGATGCCACCACGATCACATCTCTTCTTCCTGATAGCAAAGAAGAGGTAGCCGAAAGTCGCAATTTCTCAATCTCATCATTGATCTGAAGATCCTTTTCAATGTAGGTGCCTGTTACGGGTAGATAAGCTTCGGGTTGATAATAATCATAGTAGGAAACGAAATACTCAACCGCGTTATTTGGAAAAAACTGTTTGAATTCTCCGTAAAGTTGTGCCGCAAGCGTTTTGTTGTGCGAAAGGATCAAGGTTGGTCTTTTCACTTCCGAAATTACATTGGCTACGGTAAAGGTCTTTCCACTTCCTGTAACGCCTAGTAAGGTTTGCGTACCCATTTCAGCATGGATGCCTTCCGTCAGTTGACGAATTGCTTCCGGTTGGTCACCAGTGGGCTTGAAATCTGAAATGAGTTGGAAATCCATGAGATTACACAAATCTACAGATTTCTTTTCTTCATGTCATTTTCTCTGAATTGAAAGCTATCTTTGCATAACGATTCAAGTATGGAACAACAATGGCATC
>CAIYQV010000067.1 GCA_903928365.1 uncultured Flavobacteriia bacterium | reverse complement strand
GCTCCTCCGAATGTAGCCGGATGGCCTGCGTATTATCAGGTTCCAAATTTCAGTAAACTATGGGCAAATTCTTCCACCATCAAATTGCGATTTGACCATGCGAATTATGTCACCTTATTTTCAGGCTATCCTGTAAATGGTAGTAATCTAAAATTAGATGCCATTGCATTTTATACCGCATTGTCTTTTCCGGAGGATCCGAATGTGGCAATTGATGACATGTGTGATGTATTTTTCCCTAAGATGATCAATGCGACGAAGAAGGCAGCTTTAAAAGCTCTTTTGACCAATGGTTTGTCGGATACTGCCTTTACCTCACAATATCAGCAATATGCAGCAGGAGACACTACCTTGGAGAATACCATAAGATCAAGAATTAATCTGGTGCTTTCAAGAATATTTAAAATGCCTGAATTCCATACGATCTAATCCGTAAGTCATGAAAAGAAGAAATTTTGTTAAGAATATTTCGCTTGGAGCCGTAGCCGCACCATTTGCACTCAAGGGGATCAATTATCAGGCTATTCAGAAAAAGCTTTTTAGCGTATCTAAGAGCGCTGAGGATAGAGTGCTTATACTCATCAGATTGAGTGGAGGAAATGATGGACTAAATACGATCATTCCAATGAATTCTTATGATAACCTTCAAATCCATCGACCTAATGTGATCTTGCCCCAATCGTCTATTCTTTCCGCTACACCTTCCCTGGGAATGCATCCGGCACTTTCAGGAATGCATCAGTTATTTCAGGATGGTAAATTATCAATTATCCAGAATGTTGGATACCCTGAACAGAACCGATCCCATTTTCGATCGATGGACATTTGGTCGATGGGTAGCATGGACCAAAGCGAGACGAGGGGTTGGCTCGGTCGTCATTTTGACCAGCTTTATCCGGGCTATCCTGATGGATATCCAAATGCCACACACCCGGATCCATTTGCTATTGCGATGGGATACGAAGTATCTTCAACCTGTCAGGGAGTGATTTCAAATTATTCTCAAGCAGTAGCGGATCCATTTACGAATTTCAATCTGTACAATAGTTTTGAAACCAGTGATGGCACCTATTTCGGTTCGCATATGCAGTACCTGTCCACACTGGTCGATCAAACGAACCAGTACATTGATCAGATCACAACCGCAGCAAATGCCGGAAGCACGCTGTCAACACTGTATGACGACAATAACCCGTTGGCTGTTCAGCTAAGACAGGTCGCCCAGATGATATCCGGTGGACTAAAAACAAATGTCTATATTTTGGATGTGACAGGTTTTGATACCCATAATGCTCAAGTCGATACCGCTGACGTAACTCAGGGAGTTCATGCAGATTTGCTTAAAAAACTGTCGGATGCTGTAGCTGCTTTTCAGGACGATCTGAATCTTCTTGGTTTGGAAAACAGAGTTGCAGGAATGACGTTTTCTGAATTTGGACGTCAGATTGCCTCTAATGGTTCTGATGGAACTGACCATGGGGAGGCTGCTCCTCTGCTTGTCTTTGGAGCATGTATCAGTGGTGGGGTTGTCGGCAGTGATCCCATTATTGGAACCAATGTAGATGTACAAGATGCTGTTCCGATGGAGATCGATTTCAGAGATGTGTACGCTTCCGTTTTGAAAGACTGGTTTGAGGTTCCTGAAACGGAAATACAAACCATATTTGACCATGTGATAACGTTCTATCCGATCTTAGGGGCTTGTAATCTGGGTATAGAGGAGGAAAAATTGATTCAATCGAACGGGATATTATTTCCTAATCCTGCAGTTTCTGTTACAACGCTGAAAATGAAGACCGAAAATGAACGCGTCCGAATTCAGGTGGTGGATATCAACGGAAACGTATTGCTGGAAGTTATAGATAAAAACCTGAGCCAGGACACGCATCTGATACCGATTGATCTGGAACAGCTTAGCCAAGGCAATTATTTTGTTCAGGTGATAAAACCTTCTGGAGAATTCAGCTTGCAGTTGTCCAAAGTGAAATAAAAAAAGGAGCCCAGATGGGACTCCTTTATAAGTAAGTGAGGAAAGGAATTACATTCCGCCCATCCCCATTTGTTTCATTTGCTCAAGACTCATTTCAGTATATCCGTCAGGAATAGTCATATTGAAAAGATCGGAAGTTTTTCCGCTGAGTTTCGTATCAACTTTAGTAACGGTCATGGTCATTTTCATCCCACCTTTATTCATTTCAAATTGCATGGGGAATCCAGGTATGTCTTCACTCAAATAAGATTGCCCCTTCTTGGCTGCACTGATCTCTTCAGTATACCAAAACGTAGATACAGTTCCTTCATCATCAGTCATTAAGGCTTTTTTACAGGTGTAGCCTTCAATGACCTTTGTTTCATTGGTAAGGGTGACATCTACATTCGGCTTTTTGTTCAAAACAGTGTCCTTAGCTGTCTCATTGGAATTCGACTTGATGGCGGTCTGTCCCATCATTCCACTCATGAGCATCAAGACATCCCCGGTAGTTTCATTGGATACGGTAGTCATGGTCATCATGGTTCCCATTTTAAACTCACCTCGTGTGAACTTATCCTTGAAATAGACTTCCATCGTAGAACCTTGCATCATCCCCACAGCCATTTGCATGTCAGGGTTGTCGGTACTTGTTTCTATTTTGTATGCCACATGCCCTTCTTTTAGTTGAGCAAACAGGACGCATGTGAAGAGGGAAAGTGTTAGGGTCAAAAAGATCTTTTTCATGTCTTTAGATTTAAATTTTTAGCAATTTACGATGAACAAACCCGATTCTGAAAAAAATTCAATGACGGATCAAAAACTTCAATAAAAGGTTGGAACATGTTTCAGACGGAAGCCTTATTTGAAAATCAAGCGAATGATATCGTTGGCATTCGCATAGATCACTAAGCTCATCAACAAAATGAAACCAGCGTATTGTGCATACTCAAGTACCTTTTGAGGCGCTTGGCGTCCTGTGATCATTTCATAAATGAGAAATACCACATGTCCGCCGTCCAGTGCCGGAATAGGCAGAATATTCATAAATGCCAGAATAATCGAAATGAGTGCTGTTGTCATCCAGAATTGTTGCCAATCCCAAACCGGTGGAAACATATTTCCAATCGAACCAAATCCTCCAATACTGGATGCTCCTTTTTTGGTAAAGAGAAATTTTAACTGTGCCGTATAGTCACTCAGTGTATGCAGCCCCTTATCCACTCCCTTACCGATTGAAGTGCCAAAACCATAATATTTTTGGTGGATAGCACTGGAGTCCACGTATCCATCTATCACAACAGCAAAACCGATCATGCCTTCAGGGCTAACTTTTGCTTTCAGGCTTAGTGTATCCTTTCCTCTAAGCACGTCAAAATGGGCCTTTTTATTCTTGTAAGCATGGAAAGAACGCTGAATGTCATCGTAGAATTCAACTTTATTCCCCTCGATACTCAGAATCCGATCCCCTTTTTTTAAACCAGCTTTTTGCGCTGCTTTACCAGGGGTCACTTCTTTGACATCAACCGAACGGTGTCGCAATCCGAATGCAGGAAAGGCTCCCTCACGGAAAAGTTCATATTCCACGCCTTCAGGAAGATCGATTTTTTCTTGAGTACCATCAGCATGTTTCACTAATAGCGCTCTTCCGTCGCGCAACATGATGGTGTTGTTGATTTCAGAAACGTTGGTAATAGCTTCTCCATTTACCGAAAGGATATTGTCACCTGATTGCAAGCCATATTTTTCAAGGTATGGGTGCACTGAAAGTCCTGCTTTCAGGTCTTGAGGCTTCAATTCTTCCTCACCATAAGCATACATTAAGCAGATGTAGATAAAGATACCCAGTACAAGATTGACTGTTACCCCGCCAATCATTATGATCAGTCGCTGCCAGGCTGGTTTTGAACGGAATTCCCATGGTTGTGCAGGTTGCGCCAGTTGATCGGTATCCATAGATTCATCCACCATTCCCGCTATCTTCACATAACCGCCTAATGGGAGCATTCCAATGCCCCATTCGGTAGCCTCTTCATCTTGCTCTTCTTTGAGATCCTTTGAATTTGAAAACCAAGAAAATTTCCACTTACCGTTTTTTCGGTTTGCTCTGATCAAAGCTTTCGGCCAGTTAAAGAACAAATAGAATTTCTCCACTTTCGTTTTGAATAATCTGGCCGGGATAAAATGGCCAAACTCGTGAAGGATGATCAATATAGAAAGAGATAAGATAAGTTGTGCTGCTTTGATCAGGAAATCCATGTGTGTATGCTATTAAGTGTGCAAATATAGTTGTTTAACTTGCTGAATTCTCGGAGCGCTGTTCGGATGCCAGTTCCTCTTCTGTAAAATATTCATTGCGTATGAAATACTCGAGCATCGATTCTTTGATCAGGTGTTGTTGTTCTCTGTGATCAAGCATTGGGAGTGACTGTTCCAATGTGAAATGCGGCCAGTTTTCCTTGTCTCTGCCTTCGAATTTATAATATCCATAAGGCTCAAGTAGGGTGCAAATAGCGATGTGTAGCAGGTCTGTTTTTTCATTCTTTGAAAAATTTCGATACCCTTCACCAAGTTCATTTACGCCTATCAGAAACAGGATCGCCTGGAGGTCCATGCCTTCTCCAAACTTAACCTCTAACCCTTGTTTCAGCTTTTGAAAGCGTATTTCAATGTCATAATCCATGCGATGCAAAGGTAGTAAAGTCTTGGCCCTTGAAGTCATAAAAGTTCATAAAAGGAAAACAAACACGTTTATGAAATTGCTACCTTCGGCAAAATGTATTTTATGAAAAGTATCAGTGTATTTGTTTCAATAGGAATGCTTCTTTTTGTTACCTCTTGTGGTTCTAATTCGGAGGAGGAAAAGAAAAAAGAGGGAGAAGAAAAAGGTTGTTTTTACACATACAACCATTCCTCGAGTGTGCTGGAATGGACAGCCTTTAAATTCACGGAGAAAAAAGGGGTCACAGGAACCTTTAATGAGGTCATCGTAGAAAGTCCGGAAGGATCGGATGATCCGCAATTGTTGCTTTCAAAACTGACTTTTAAGATTCCAACAATATCCGTTGAGACACAGAATGAGGAACGCAATGGAAAGATTTCGGGGATCTTTTTCAAATCACTTGCTACAGATACCATCAGAGGTTCAGTGAAGCAACTGGATTTAAAAAAGGGAACTGCTCAGATCGATCTTCAGATGAATGGGATCAGAAAAAACGTAGAAGGGATTTGTGCTTTTAATGACGGTGCTTTTTCCTTCAAGGCGACCATTGATGTGAATGACTGGAATGGTGCAGAATCGATCAAAGCACTCAATACAGTTTGTAAGGATCTGCATACAGGAACAGATGGAAAATCGGTGCTTTGGTCAACGGTAGATTTGTCGTTTACCACTCAATTACAATCTGATTGTCATTAATCTGACAGTGTAGCGTTGAAAGATTTTAGGTCTGACCATTTCGTCAGGCCTTTTTTGATGCTAATTTTCCATTGTGAATTTGCTGGATATTGTCATTGTGATCCCATTGATCTATGCGGCCTACAAAGGGTTCAAGCACGGGTTGATCATTGAGGTGTTTACGTTGTTGGCGCTGATAGTTGGCCTGTACGCCGGCATTCATTTTTCCGATACGGTAGCTGCCTTTCTCAAGAAACAGTTCAAATGGGACTCACCGTATCTGCCTGTGATTTCTTTTACACTTGTTTTTTTGGGATTGGGAGCCATGATCTACTTTGCCGGGAAGGCCATCGAACGCGTCGTGAAGGTAGTTCATTTGTCTCCATTGAATAAGGTCTTTGGGTCGGTTTTCGGTTTGCTCAAAGCGCTTTACTTCGTAAGCGTAGGAATTGTACTTCTGGAATCATACGACGAAAAGGGAAACTTCTTTCCGAAAGAGAAAAAGGAGGCCTCCTACCTTTACAATCCGGTCAAAAAAGTTTCTGAAGTCACGATTCCCGGGATGACTTCAAGTAATATTTTCCTGAAAAATGAGTTGAAAGAAGAAACGGATAGTACAGGACTTTCAGTGGAAGAGGTTTTAAGGGCCAAGGAAATTGCTGACAGTCTGGGGATCGATGCCAATGACGCGATGGAGATCAAACGAATACATGAAGATTATGTGGCTGAGAAGAGAAATTAGTATCCTCCTTTTTCTTTGTTCGGGAATGAATGTATTCGGACAACTCAACGAAAAGCTTGATCTACCTGAAGTACGTGTTTTAAAATCGGGTCCTTACCTTGGAATTCAACGAGGTGATTATTGGGTAGGTGAGTTGGGAGCAGAGTTTCAATGGAAGAGAATTCAACTGAAAACCGCCACAACTCATGGAATACACACCGGTTTTAACTACAATTTCAATCATAACATTCTTGGTTACGACCTGGGATATTGGATCAAACCAAGTCGATTGGGATTGACCTATGGCGGAAACCTCTTGCTTCGGACTGATTTTTCTGAAAACAAGGTTGGATTCGCTCCCTGCATTGGATACAAACTCTTCGGATTTCATTTGCAAACCGGTTATCAGTTTCTTTCCAAAAAAACCGATTTAAAGGGAATTAATACTTTTTTTCTGAGTCTCCGCTTTGTGTTGATCAATCATCGGGATACAAAGATCACCCGTTGATCTCAAAACAAACTTCCTTGAAATCCGATCTGGCTTGGCGCCTCTTTTTGTACTTCCGGGGTATTGGCATGATCACTCAAAACAAGCTTCTTAGAAACTTGAACAGGCTCTATCCATTCGGAAGGTGCCGGAATGAGGAGGCTCGATGTATCTACTCGACCTTCCAGCCATGGAGTCAGTTGTTCGTCAGCGAGTAAAACAGGCATGCGTTTTTTCGTATTGTGAATGTGCCCCATGAGTTCATTAGCGGGACAGGTAAGTATGGAAAAGGTGCGGACAATTTCGCCTGTTGAACGATCCACCCATTCATCGTAGATTCCGGCCATAGAAAACATGTTTTCTGAAGTGGGTTTAAGAAAGTAGGGTATTTTTTCCTTCCCTATTGTATGCCACTCGAAGAATCCACTTGAAGGAATAATGCAATTCTGTTTATCCACAATGGATCGGAAGCTGGCTTTTTCGTGGATGGTTTCTGTTTGCGCATTCAGTGTCATAGCAGCGATTTTATTGGGATCAGCTTCCTTGAACCAATGAGGTATCAAGCCCCAATGCATCGATTGGATCTCATCCTCTTTGGTGATTACACGCCAGTTTGGAAAACTGAATCCGGAAGCATAAAACAACGGTTCCTCGGATAGGTCTTGGGGGATCGTTTTCTTATATTTTTTTGCGAGATCCACATTTTTGGAGGTGGATGAATTGCTATAACACATGGTGAAGGGTGTTCGTCCATTTTAAAGTTATAAAAAAGTATATGGTTTTCGTTTGATTTTATCGCGCTTTCTTGCTGAGCTTCTGAGTTTTTGTGTACCTTTGCACCCTCATTTCGGTCACTATGTCCATCGGAGTAAAAATATTTGCAGGTAGAGCATCACAGGATCTGGCTTCTCAGATCGCAGGAAACTATGGTCTTCCATTGGGAGATGTCAAAGTACTTGAATTCAGTGATGGAGAGTTTCAGCCTTCTTTCGAAGAAACAGTTCGTGGGCAGGATGTGTTTATCGTTCAGTCAACGATGCCGCCTTCTGATAACCTGTTCGAATTGCTATTGTTGGTAGATGCGGCGAAACGTGCTTCGGCGCGCAAGATCATTGCGGTGATACCTTATTTCGGATTTGCTCGTCAGGACAGAAAAGACAAACCGCGGGTGGCAATTGGCGCGAAGCTTATCGCGAACATGCTGATGGCCGCAGGAGTAAACCGTTTGATTACGATGGATCTGCATGCGGATCAGATACAGGGGTTTTTTGAAGTGCCTGTTGATCATTTGTTTGCATCTACTATCTTCTTTCCAGAACTGGAGAAGTTGAATAACGGTAATCTGATCATGGCAGCGCCTGATGCAGGTGGAGCGAAAAGAGCGAATTCGTACGCTAAGAAATTGAATACAAGCCTAGCGATGTGTCACAAGCACCGTAAAAAAGCGAATGAAATAGCTGAGATGACGGTGATCGGTGATGTTGCAGGAAAAGATGTGATTTTGATCGATGACATGTGCGATACCGCTGGAACACTCACTACGGCTGCCGACCTGTTTATCGAAAAGGGCGCGTTGAGTGTAAGAGCGTTCTGTACACACGCAGTACTTTCAGGTCCCGCTTTCGAACGTATTGAAAACTCCAAATTGACAGAGTTAGTGGTCACAGATACCATTCCTCTGAAACATCACAGTGATAAGATCCGCGTGCTATCTACCGCAGAACTTTTCGCAGACGTGATTCGCAGACTGGTGAATAATCAGTCTATTAGTTCACATTTTTTAATCTCATAAATACATAACAAATGAAAACAGCACAATTGAGCGGTTCGCTTAGATCGAACGTAGGGAAGAAGGACGCTGCGGCATTGAGAAATGCTGAGTTGGTTCCTTGTGTGCTTTACGGACAAGGTGAGCAAACTCACTTCGCAGTAAAGCGAAATGACATCGACAAGATCGTCTTCTCACCTGAAGTTTACCTGGTAGAATTAGAAATCGAAGGTAAAAAAGCAAAAGGAATCATCCGTGAATTGCAACAGCATCCAACTAAGGATACTATTCAACACGTGGATTTCCTTGAATTGAATGATACCAAACCTGTACGTGTTGGTTTACCAGTGCGTGTAACGGGTTCATCCAAAGGTGTAATGGCCGGAGGTAAATTGATGCAGACATTCCGTCGTTTGAACTGTATTGGTTTAGCGAAAGATCTTCCTGAATCAATTACATTGGATGTCAGTAAATTGAAAATCGGTAAGTCTGTTCGTGTTGGACAGATCGAAATACCTGGAGTGAGTTTCCTTGATCCTGCAAATGCAGTGGTTGTTTCCGTGAAAATGGCTCGTGGAGCGGTTAAACCGGCAGATGACGATGAGGATGATGACGGTAACTATTTCTCAGTAGTATTGTAATTAGATATTCTAATTGATATGAAAAAGCCCGCTGTGAAAACAGCGGGCTTTTTTGTTTGATAAAAGTATCCTTATTGGATCATCAAGCTCTTTTTGATAAGCATGGATCCTTTTTGAATGAGTACGGTGTAGTTACCTGCTGACCAGCTTGAAACATTTATCGTTGATGCATCACCTTTGTAAGTTAAGCGTCCCGACCCATCGAAAATGTAAATCATACAATCTGCAATGCCTTTGAGATGGATAAAGTCTGATGCGGGATTTGGGTAAAGGAAAATCTGTTCAGATAATTCCGTGATTCCTAAACCG
This sequence comes from uncultured Flavobacteriia bacterium, assembly GCA_903928365.1. Lineage (GTDB taxonomy): Bacteria > Bacteroidota > Bacteroidia > Flavobacteriales_D > Crocinitomicaceae > M0103. Next base: position 1,601 of record CAIYQV010000067.1, on the reverse strand, counting down.
GCATTTGGATCAACGAGTGTCTGTCCATCCGAAACAAACAGATCAGAAAGTCCCGCACCATTCGTTACCCGTAAAGACATATGATAGGTCGTGCCGTAATCTGTCGTGGACAATATCTGAGAAAAAAGTGTATTGGTTCCGACATTGGTCCAATCCAGAATATCATTGAGCGAAGGAAGCGTTCCAATGGCCACTTCGTATGTGCCAATCGCAGAATGTGGATCCATAGCCTGCCAGTTACCTTCAATAACAGCAGTTGTGATCGAGTCAATATCGGCTGCATTTCCATCATTCAGAAAAGTGAGTTGAGGAATACTCCAGTCGATCAAACAATCTTCGGTTTGTTCCGCACTCCAGTTCTCGTAAAGATCCAGCGCCACACTTCTGATCCGACCGGTTGGTTGTGCGTTGACACTTTCATAACGCATGTGTCCGGTTGGTGAAACCTGTACGGATACCGATTCACTTCGTGACCTGAACACGCGAATATTGTCATAATTTGCAGTGCAACCGGCGGTTCTGAGTGATATGGAATTCCCTGCCTGTAACGGTTCCGGATCTTGCCATTGAACTGTCAGAGAGTCATTTATGTAACATTTAATCCAACCTGAGCCCGCATCATAAGTCACTTTACAATTATATGAGCTGTTCGATGCCAACGGTAGCGTTCCAGAAGAAACGAGCGTCCAGGTATCGTTGACGACTTTGTAGATCTGTGCAGCATCATCCGTTTCGCGCAGGAACACGAAGTAGGAGTTCCCTCGGTTTGGAAGCGTTGGATCGTCACAAAAGAAGTGCATCCCTGCTCGTTGATTCGTGAGATTTGAGGTAATGATCTGATCCCAGGAATACAGATAGGCTGTTGTGGCATCCTGATTTACAATGAGATAACAGTTTGAATTAGTTTGACTTGCATCAGAACAGGTAATGGCATCTCCTGCAAGTGAAAATGGTCCCGTTACGGCTGTCCAGTTTGATAGGTTTACGTCAAATAATTCCTCGGCAAAACCAAGATTTCCGTTAGCCGACCAGGTGTTTGTAGCTGGATCACGGTCGCTTAAAAGCACGTAACGGCCAGTTACACCTGAAGCATCTGTATCGGTTATAGTGGTAACAAAATCTGTCGTTCTCCATCCACTTTCGGCTGAAATAAGCGTTGATGGGGGTGTTTCATCAGTAGTAACAATTTCTGATGAGTAGGTTGCATCCCAGCCAGCATGCGTCGTAGCACAATCAGAGCGGAATTCAACAGTAAGTGCGCCACCTGTGGAGGTTAGTGATCCGGGATTGTTCGTTCCAGTGTACTTGCCGATCAATGGTGCATCAATCGAATTTCCATCATAGAGAAAAAGAAAATCCCAGTCGGTCTCCAGATCGAAGGAGGTGAAATTCAAGGTGACGCTGGTCGCATTACTTGGTTCGATCACCCAGATCAGTCGCTCATCATCTGAATAGTTCGCCGTAGTATTTCCACTGTCATAAAAGGTTCCAGAGGCGGTTGTAATCGATTGAATAGTGGGATTATTATTTATCAGTCGGTAATATTTTTCCCAGTTCCAGTTCAATCCCGGATCTGTGTGGGTTTGATTGGGGTAATGCTG
>CAIYQV010000066.1 GCA_903928365.1 uncultured Flavobacteriia bacterium | reverse complement strand
GGTACTTTCACAGGAATACCAGACATCGTATCTCGGGCAAATTTGATATTCAAGGAATAATCACCAGCCGGTATCGCAGTGACACGAAATCTTCCATTTATATCTGTTTCCGCACGGTATTTACGATCCTGGTCGATCACAAAGACTTGCGCACCTGTAATTGTATCGCCTGTCTCTTTATCTATTACCATTCCTACAATCTCTCCAGGTGCTCCCTGTGACCATGCCCCTTGCGCTGCAAGAAGTAAGAGTCCAAACCATATCTTTTTCATCGCCTTTAATTTAATGTTCAATTCATAGATGCACCACTAAATCCAATTCCATAAAAAAAGGCCATCCTTAGGGACAGCCTTTCATCAAATAATAGCTAATTCTTAGTTCCCTACCACGATTGGGTACACGCGCTCGCTTATTTCGTTTGAGATCCTAATCAAGTATTTTCCTGAATACAAAGTACTTACATCCATAAAACTTAAGGTACTTCCTGCGACCATTTTCTTCTCGGAAATCTTTTTACCAACCATGTCGTACAATGCTACCGTCACATCTGATTCCAATAAACCGGGGGCTTGAACAATGATGAGATCGGATGCCGGATTAGGAAACACATTGAATTCAGCCGATTGAGAAAGATCCTGCAATCCATTTGTACCGCTTGTATAGGTAGATACCGTTTCAGTGATGCTTGTCACTTTCGCTGCAACCTTGTTTCCATAGAATGTAGGTCCAACAGCATATGGATAAGCAGAATTCCAATTTTCATCTACCGTTGCGAAATAGCAGTAAATTCCTTGCGGATATTCGGGTGTAATACAAAAACGACCATTGTGACTATCCAAATAATCATCTTGACCGGCATGCGCCACAAATTCGTAATCTTCCCGGAAATACCCTAATGGATATGTGGTAAAATCAGAAGGTCCATCTGCTACATCCGTCCCGTCTGCCCAAACAGTACGAGCAGTAATATTTCGTAACTGGTATCCTGATTTAATCCGTGTTATTCCTCCTGTTCCATCGGCATTTTTATATCCGTAGGCACCATAGATCGGGAATCCGTCATACGCAAAGCCAATTAGTGGAGAGTGAACTGTCGAATCAATGGTATAAAGTCCATCTGCATCGTATAAATTACAAACAGTTGAAATAACCTGTAAATCCAATTTGTAGGCGCTTGGATTTTGATGATGGTGGTAATTTCCTTGTGCCGGATGTCCTTTAGAACAATCAAATCCTGGTTTTTCGGCAGGTACTGCATCTCTATTCCACGACTGGGATGCAGTAGGTCCTCCGGGACAAGGAGACATTCCGGGTAACCCACCGCACAGGGAGTTGGTACTTGTGTTCCAAGCAACGCCATCACGATAATCAAACAGGGCAACACCATTGATAAATACGCCAATGTTCCCACCGGTAGTAGACGTTGCAGTACCCGTATTTTGTGTCGGATTCAATGGAAATTTGAAAATGGCATTTTGATCTGTAGATTGGGATGGATTTCCGTCTAAAAAGGGTCCTGTCGGATAGGACGGGATGCCATGCGTGGAAACGTAAACCCAATTGGTTGAATACTGAACCGCTTGACAGTTCACTACTATTCCATTACTAAGCGCCGTTGAATTTCCGGATGTATAATAAGATCCTGTTTCTGTAGTGTTTTGCAGCCAGGAAGTTATGGCAGGATTGGTCTGAGAGAACGTCAGAGATATCAAACTTAAAGCGATTCCTAGAGATAGTTTTTTCATGTTTTTTAGTTTTCTGATTGTTTAGAGGTTGGTTTTATTAAAAACTTGCGGTCAATTTTAATTTTATTTCGGAAAAGAAAATTTATTGTTGAACAGGAATTCTTTGTCCGTCAACGTATAAAGAAAAGCAATGATATCCTTTTGGTCATTTTCTGAAAGCGTTACTTTTTTCTGAAGGACCGGATGTAGATTTTTTGATTTAAGATCAATCCCTTCCGAATAAAATTTCAGCACATCCTTTAATTTCCTGAATCTTCCATCGTGCATGTAGGGAAACGTATATTCGATATTTCTAAGCGTCGGAATTTTAAATAACAATGAATCCTTGGGATCATGAGTGATGCCATAACGACCCACATCTTTCAAGATCGGATCCATTGGCAACCCATTGCTTGCGAAAAAATCATTGGTAAACAGTGGTTCTTTATGACAGGCAACGCAGTTCTTTCGGAAAAGTTTAAGCCCCTTTTTTTCCTGTTCTGTAAATGCTATCCCTTTCTCCTTGCGCATCACCTGATCATATTTGGAATTGGATGAAACCAAGGAAAGATCAAACTGCGAAAGTGCCTTCATGATTCGCACGGTAGTGATCTCTTTCGACCCAAAGGCTGCATCAAAAAGAGCAGGATAGTTTCCTGATCTCTGTAGTCGATTTATCACCTCTTCCATGGTATTATCCATCTCGGCAGGATGCTGTATGGGATTGAGCCCTTGTACTTCGATGTGATTAACTCCACCATCCCAGTGAAAAGAAGAACTCCAGGCAAGATTGATCAATACCGGAGAATTCCGCGTTCCTTTTCTCCCATCGATTCCGTGACTGACATTGTGGTCAACATGTGTGAAACCGGTATATTGCAAATGACAGGAAGCACAGGAAATAGTACTGTCACGCGAAAGAACGGGATCGTAAAACAGTTTTCGTCCTAATTCAAACCCTTCTTGCGTCAGCGGATTTTTAGCAAAATCGAATTTCGGAGCCGGCCACTTTTGAGGAACTGCGAACGACACAATGGTTGGCGATCCCTTTTGTTTAAAGGACCAAACAGCCATTGAAAGGACCATCAGACTAAGAAAAATCAACCTATTCATTCTCTCCTAATCTGATGTTTGGCACCAAATGATCCATTAAAATCGTTGCCTCCTTACCCGGAATCATGATGGAATTCTTTCGTTCATCGCTGATCATCATAAGCCATTCATCTAAATGAATTTCGATTTTTAACTCTTTTGATAATGAACTATTATCAAGATGTATTCTCCGTGATGTGGCGTATGGAGGTAAATATCCTCCCAGATGGTATTCAACATCGGTTATTGAATCACCTGTAGTTTTTATCCCTTCCAACTTAAAATTGATGTAGCCACTGTTCCATGTCCAATACATGCCACGAATGGGATCCAAAGGTCCATCCAGTATTCCTGAGACATTTGTCAAACTATCGGTGCCCAATAGAAAATGAATCGATCTGACTGATTCTGACGTTTTAAATAACTCAAAACTAGAAGGTTCTTCCAGATCAAAGAGATGAATCTTTTTCACTTCCATTTCGCCTGAATTCGATGAAATGCCGACATTACTGACATAAAAACGCAGGGTTGAAAACTTAAAACGGATGGAATCCTTTAATTTATATTCATGATTCAATTCAATTGACCGACCACCAAACAAAGGAACGATCTTGACTACCGTTTGAGAAAAGACCGTCCAGGAACATACAATCGCAAATGTGAATACTGCTATTTTCAAGCTCAATCTTTTTTCGGTGGCGGACCGCCAGCATGTTTAAGAACATCGCGTATCAGCTCACTCAGCAGTTCTTTCTGTTCCGAATTACAATAGGAACTCACCTCCTTGAAATAATCGAAGGTCATTTGTTCGATCTCACGTTGATTTTCTACGATCTGATCGATCTTTTTCGAAACAACCTTGCTGTCATTTTTTTCCGGGTGACTAAAGTAGGTAAGTAATTGCTCATGCATTTTTCTACTCCTGTCAACCAATTGTCCTTTTCGTTTAAAATGGTCGTCCTGAAGAAGGAGTACTTTTGCTCGAACATCACCCTCCAGAGCCAAATGCTCGACTAATTGATTACGTTCTGGCGGGCCATGGTGTTTTGCTCCTCTCCAAAGAAAAAAGAGTGTTGCCATATTGAGCAGTAAAAGTGCCAGAATGGTCAGTTTGTAAAATCGTGTCGTTTTCATATCTGATCCAAATAAGAAAAGTAAGTACTATACATGGTTGATTCTTTGGATGCTGTTTTAGCCGAATGATTTACAGCCAACAAATTCAACGTAATGAGCAAGGCAAATCCGGCAACGGCGAGGTAGACCGATCGCATAGGAATGACGACATTCATGACTTGCACCTCCCGAGGAATGGTACTTAGACGTTGCCGTAAGGACTCTGATATAGGAACTTCCTTCTTAAAGTCTGTGCTCGCTATTACCTCTTCGATCCAGTTATCTTTTTGCTTATTCATATTCCTTTGGATGATTGAATTTTTAATTTCTTGCGCTTACCTTTCATTTTTTTCAAAATAGGTTCCCAATGATTTTTTTAGATTTTGCTTTGAGCGAAACATGAGTGATTCTACTGATGAAATTGAAGTATTCATGACCTCTGCTATTTCCTCGTACGAAACTCCTTCGATCTTATGCAACGTAAAAGCCAATTTCTGATTCTCCGGTAATTTATCAATCGCCGCAAAGAGGATGGCCGAACGTTCTTTGTTCTCCAACTCTACTCCAGGATGAAAAAAAGAAGGGCTCAACAATGCCTTTTCAGAAGAATCGATCGACGTTAAAAAGCCAAAACGTTTTTTCCTACTCTTTTTACGAATGTGTTCCTGGCATTTATTAATGGCTATTCGATAGAGCCATGTGGTTAATTTGGATTCCCCTTTGAACTCTTTCACCGATAAAAAAACGGTGGAGAAAACCTCCTGTGTGGCATCCTCGGCATCCTCCTGATTTTGTAAAATACTGAGACAGAGATTAAAGATCTTTTTAGAATACGCGCCCAACAATTGGCTAAACGCGTGCTCACTGCCCCGTTTTAATCCATCGATATCATCAAAATCCGTCAACAAATCATGTTAGATGTTCTGAAGATAAAAAACTTGCGGGTAGAATAAAAGAAGTAAAGACTAATGCTCTCTGTTCATCAAGAAATCCGCAAGTAGGATCAGACCATTTTTTGCCTCATCAGGCCGTTCTACTTTCTCCAATGCAGACATTGCAGTTTGGTAATGCGCTTGCATCATTTCTTCGCAAGAATTTCTGACATTGATCACTTCGTAAATCTCTCTCGTGCGAGCTACCTTCCTTTTGAGATCTGGCTCTGTGGCTAATTCCGTTAGTTCCGATAACTGCTCACCAGATGCCATTTCCAGTGCCTTCAAATTGAGTAACGTTTTCTTATTGGCAATCACATCTCCACCGACTT
>CAIYQV010000065.1 GCA_903928365.1 uncultured Flavobacteriia bacterium | reverse complement strand
GTGAATAATGGGATCGCTCGACGTAGTTGGGCAAGAAATGAAGGAGCAGTGTTCGCGATTAAGCGTGCCATGGAAATGGAACCGACACTTAAGGTTACTATACCTGAATTGGTAGAGGACACCTTGCTTGAGCAGGTTTTCTCAAAGGTGGGTGTTTAAATTAATTGTCTTAGCTCCTTGAGCTGAGTATAGTAAATAAACCCTTTTACCTCAGGGAGTTCCATTTCATTGAGTGTGTCAGTATACGTCATTACTTGTTTCCCATCTTTTTCCTTCGGAATACCTGTTTTGAAATCGATGATAATAGTGTCCTGATCCCTGAGAATCAGTTTGTCGGGCCGGCGAGTATTTTCCCGATCGACGATGATTGCCTGTTCTGACAATATCTGTTTGGCACCATTTAATAATTCTTCATATTCAGAGCAGGTAAATAATTCTTCCAGCATTTCTTGAACTTGCGCTATCCTGTTCTTTTCGATCTCCCCATTCAGGGCTAACTGTTCCAATACCGTATTGATTTGATGTTTTGAATCAATTTGAGATATGGCGAGATGAAATAGGTTTCCTGTGAGTTGTTCCTCCGAAAGAAATGGATCGTTATCGATCAGATCTTGGTCCCTCAAAGAAATTTCAGGAAACCACAAAAGATCTGTTTGGATTGTTGGAAGAAAAAATGCGTCCAAGTGACTGTGTTCATTTTCTTCCTTCTTTTTTATGACTGCATTCCCACGTTCCAGAACCAGTACTCCACTTTCATTGATCCCATGAGGAAGTTCGGAAAAATAGGCATGCGCTTTCTTTCCGAATTTTTCACCGTAATACTCATTGAGAACATACAATCGTTCCTCTGGGCGAGTAAAGCCGACATAACACATGTTCACTTTGTCCGTGAAGATTTGATCATTCTCCTGTTGGTTCAACTGTCTTATCTGCGGAATGGGACTGCTTTTCGTAAGACCAGTATAGAGCACAAGATCATCGATCTCTACCAGAAATCTACTTTTGGTGTGAAGTTGTGTGTCAAAATTTAGAAATGGAATAAGCACAACAGGAAATTCCAAGCCTTTGGATTTGTGAATAGTCATGATGCGAATGGCATCACGGCTTTCGGGTAACTGAATAGCAAGTTTTCCTTTGTCTTTTTGATACTGTTCGATCAATCCCTTTAGATCGGGTCCTTTTTTCTTCTCAAAATCGTGCACGAAATCTGCGAAATGATGGAGGTAAGGGTTTTTCAATTCCGTCCAACCCATCATGCGGTAAAATGATTCGATCAATTCATACAACGTCTCATACTTTTTGAAAAACTGGTCTGAAGAACCGAATTGATCTGTTAAAAAGCGTTGATCGTCAAAGTTGAGAAATCTTCTACCTTTAGAATCAGTAACATGTACAATATAGGCTCTGTAATGTTCGTATGGATGTTGTTCGTTACGAACACGAAAGAAGAGATCTGCAAATTTCTTTTGTTCCGTAATAGACGCAGGCTGTAAACGTCGTTTCAAATAGGACAAGATCAATTTTACTTTCACTTCGTTTTGAACCAGTAATGATTCAGCTGAAACCACTTTATAATCGAGGCTATTAAGTTCCACGGCCCAACCATTCGCCCGATCATTTGTGTCACTTAAAATACAAAGGTCACCTAATTCAAATCCATCTTTTTTGCATTCTTCAATTCGCTGAATCAGCCATCTCATCTGTGCATCATGAGATGGTTCAGATTCGACTGAACTGATCTGCACATATCCTGATTTATCGGACATAGCTGTTTGCGAAACGGAATTGTAAAAATCAGCAGAGGTAGTTGGGAGTTGTTGCCTCAGTACTTCGAAAAAGGTATTATTGAATTCCACTATCTCTCTTGCAGAACGCCAGTTTTCTCCCAATGGTTCCATGAAGCCCATTTGGTCAAAATATGCCGATACACCGTTAATGTGAGCATTATTTTCCGGGTTGTAGATCTTTGGTAATGCAACGAATTGTTCGGCAACTCCATTCTTGAAACGGTAAATGGATTGCTTTGGATCCCCCACAATAAGATTCAGGTCTTTTTTGGAGATTGCTTCATGAACCAGTGGAACCATGTTCAACCATTGTAATCTCGATGTATCTTGAAACTCATCCAACAAAAAATTACGGTAGCGCGTGCCAAGTCGTTCGTAAATGAACGGGGCTTTCTCGTCTTGAACTAATTTGGAAATGAGCGAGTTGAACTCGGAAATCCGAATCTGTTGATCCTCTTTCTTAACGGCATCCAAGGTTTTGGCAATATACTGCAGTAAAGCCATGTTGTAGAAGTTTCTCAAGAATAACCGGTGTGCTTCAACTTTTGGAAACAAAACACTATGCAATGCATATAATTCACGAATCTTTTGTTTTAAGTTATCCGGAAATTGTCTTCCTGCAGGTACAGGGGCATCCAGACTTTCCATGTAATTTGTTGTGAACAGTCTTTCAGGATCCGGCATACGTTCAAACGAGGCAAGTCTTTCCAACGGTTTGGTGGCCTTCGACTTGCCAGGAAAAAGATCCTCAGGTATCCCAAGAGAATGATAAAAAGCATGGAGTTCCTTACAGGCTTCAAAGAAGGTGTTTTCCATTTCATGAACCAGTTCCCAAAGGGCCTTTTTTGCCTTTGAGGAGAAGTCCATTTGGAGTAAGTGACCGATTAATTGTTGATTCTTCTCTTTGGCTAATATTGAACTGAAGCTGATTAATTGTTCCCTGAAATCCCAACGCTCCCCTTCATCCACATTTTCTTTGGCATAGGAAAGCATTAGTTCCGTCAACGCCTCAACATCTTTTCGTCCTAATTGACTCATCAAGAGATCCACAACCCGCTCGATGACTTCATTCTCATTTAGAATGACATCAAATTCACCAGGTAGATCGAGGTCGCGACTAAAAGAACGAATCAATCTCAAATTGAACTTGTCAATAGTCATGACATGAAAATCCTCATAGCGGTGCAATATGCCTTTTAAGGCGATCATAGCCCTATAAGTGACATCCTGAGGTGAAATTTGAAGATCCGATGCTAGTTTTTCGACGTACGAAATTGTTTTAGGTTCGGTTGAGCCTCTGTAAGCCACTTCATCGAGTTTTTCAATGATTCGGGTTTTCATTTCGATGGCAGCCTTATTTGTAAAGGTCATGGCCAGGATCTTGGAGAAACGGATAGGATCCGCTTGGTCACCCAGCAGGATCTTCAAGTATTCGCGAACGAGGTTAAAGGTTTTTCCACTTCCTGCAGAAGCATTCAATATTTTTAATGGCCTAACGTTTGGATCTTTCATACGTCTTAGTATACGAACAAGTGCTCGAAAAATAAATGTAGCAAAATTTATTTCTTTAAATTTGATAGATGAGAAACCTGCTGAACATATTCATAGGATTAGTGTTCTTTTCCTTATCATCTTGTAAAGAGGATCCGGTTAAAACAGTTCCCGATCCAATGGATGAATTAAAGGTAACTATTCAGCCTACCTTCGGATCAACAGCTCTTCAGCTGGATCAGACGGTTTATACCAATGAAGGGTATGCGATCCAGTTCACGGATATTCGATTTTATTTGACTTCGCTAAAAAATTCTTCAGGTAAACAGTTAACTCAAGCGGCATTGTTCGATTACCGGAATAATGGAACAGCTTTGTTTAATGCACCTGGAAAACCAGCGGATTTTCCATCACTCTTAGGATACTTTGGAGTGGATTCATCATTGAATCATGACGATCCAACAGCATTTCCTACAACGAATCCATTAAATATTTTAATTGCCAACGACATGCACTGGGACTGGAACCCAGGATATATCTTTCTGAAGATCGAGGCGAAAGTTGATACGCTTACCGATGGAATTGACAATTTTAATCACTATGTTGTTTTTCACGTTGGTGCGGATGCGTGGCTGCAACCATGGTCCTTATCTGGAATTACGTGGAGTCAGACCAGTCAATACCTCCATACACTTCCTTTGAAACTGGACATGCAGAAATTCCTTCAAAATGGTGCGCAAACAATCGATGTAAAAACGGAACATTCATCCCACTCTTTAGCTGGTGAGGAGGCTTTAAGTATTAAGGTTATACAAAATCTGAGGGATGCATTGTCTCCCTTGTAAGTTATGAGATCGCTATTGGTGATTTTTATAGGATTGGCATTGTTTCTTTCATGCAGAAAGGACAATGTTGGCTATGAGCCAAGTCCTTATGAATTGGAAATTCCATCACACTTCCCAGATATGATCATTCCAAAGGATAATCCAATGACTGTAGAAGGAGTTGCACTCGGACGAAAATTATTTTATGAGGAAATGTTGAGTGGGGATAATACCATGTCATGTGCCTCTTGTCACGCTCCTGTGAATTCTTTTACGGATCCTAATCAGTTTTCAACAGGTATCGATGGAATACAAGGGAATCGAAATTCCATGGCCCTCGTCAATCTGGGATGGCAGAAATTCTTTTTCTGGGATGGTCGCGCAGGGTCTCTTGAACAACAGATCCTCGGACCTGTTCCCAATCCTATCGAAATGCATCAATCCTGGAAAGATGCGGTGGCTAAACTGGATCAGGATGTGAATTACCGAAATCTTTTTTACAAGGCTTTTGGTGAACCAGGTATTGATTCACTAAAGGTTACAAAGGCCATAGCTCAATTTATTCGGACCATGATCTCAGGCGAATCTAAATACGATGTGATGTATAAATTTGAGAACAGTTTGCCTTTGAGTTCAAACGATCAGGCCATTTTGCCCACAGTTACACCAGAGGAATGGGCAGGATATGATTTATTCAAGAGCTTGAATGGCGCCGATTGTTTACATTGTCACAGCGGAGTACTGATGCACATTAATAAGTTTAGCAACAACGGTATGGATGCCTCATTTACAGATCCAGGACGGGGAGGTATCACTGGTAATCCAAACGACATGGGCAGATTCAAAATACCTACTTTGCGTAACATTGCTCTTACTGCACCCTACATGCATGATGGTCGATTTGCTAACCTGGATCAGGTGATCGATCATTACTCAACAGGATTAGTTTCTAGTCCTACGATCGACCCTCTGATGGAGCATCTTGCTACTGCGGGTGTTCAATTGGATGTTCAGGAACGAGATCTGCTGAAAAAATTCCTGATGACACTCACAGATTACAACTTTGTGAATAATCCCAAATTTCAGGACCCAGGAGAATAGTTGAGTCAAAATTCGTTACTTTGCACCTTTATTTCGTGATATGATCGACGAAAGAAGATTAACAACAGAGGAGAAAGCCCTCAAAATAAACCTTACTTCGGACATCTATGGATGCTTTGCAGAAATCGGTGCCGGACAAGAGGTAGCAGCAAACTTTTTTAAGGCGGGTGGAAGCTCGGGCACCATTGCGTATACCCAGTCTGCCTACGACATGAAAGTTTCCGATTCGATGTACGGTGAAGCTTCACGCTATGTGTGTGAGGAGCGACTGCTTACGATGTTGGAAACAGAATACGAAACGCTCAAATTTCGTTTGCCTGCTAAGTACAAGGAATCTCGATTTTTTGCTTTTTGTAATACAGTAGAATCACTCAACTATCATAAGACCAATCAAGGCCAGGGATGGGTAGGAATCCGTTTCCAGATGGACTTGGAGGCGGAACCAAACGATGTGATCCTGCATATAAAAATGCACGACAACAGTCACAAGGCGCAGCAAGAAGCATTGGGTATTCTTGGAGTCAACCTTGTTCACGCGTGTTATTTTCATTTCGGTGACCTGGATGAGTTTCTGACGAACCTGATACACAGATTGCCACGCGATCGAATGGAAGTGGATATGTTACGTGTTTCCGGTCCAAATTGCGAAACAACCGATAATCGTATCATCGCGCTGAATCTTGTAAAACGCGGTATCACAGATGCTACGATGTTCGATCTTTGTGGAAATGTCCTTCAGCCGGCGACTGCGCTTTACAAGAGAAATATCCTTTTGATGCGCGGACGTTTTCGTCCGGTGACGAAAGTGCACATCGATATGATCGAGTCGGGTAAAAAACAATTCCTGGAAGAAGAAGGTGTGAGCGAGGAGAATTTGGATGTCGTTTTCGAGTTGACTTTAAAAGACCTCACAGCCGATGGTAAAATATCGGTTAAGGATTTTGTAGATAGAGCTGAATTGCTTGGAACTTTGGGTTATACCGTTATGATCTCCAACTACCTGAAGCATTACAAAATGATCGATTATTTGTCGACCATAGCGAAGGGACTTAAAATGGGAGTCATTGCGGGAATCTATAATTTACATACGATCTTTGATGAACGTTATTATGACAATCTTCCGGGTGGACTTCTCGAAGCTTTTGGAAGAGGATTTGGTCATAACATGAAGCTTTTTGTATATCCGGCAAACAATGTAGATACAGGAGATCTTTATGAATTGGATGATTTAAGAGTTCCTAAGAATTTCAATGGATTGATTACTTTTTTAAAGGACAATAACAAATTGGAAAAGATCAAGGAATTTGATCAACGTCTTTTACATATCATGTCGGATGATGTATTGTCAAAAATACGTGCAGGGGCATCAAGCTGGGAAGATGATGTGCCTTTCGAAGTGGTAAAAGCCATCAAATTCTATGAGTTGTTCGGTTATCATGCCAAAGAATCGGTAAATGCCACACATTAAGAATGCCCTGATCCGATACCGGATCATTGATAAGTGTTTGCGTAACAAGTACCGTCCTTTTCCTACGAAAAGAGATTTGAGAGAGGCTTGTGAAGAGTCATTATATGGTGCTTCGGACGGCGTTAATATCTGTGATTCAACTATAGAAAAGGACATGTTTGCCATGAAAATGGAACATGACGCACCTATCAAATACAGTAAAAAAAACGGAGGCTATTATTACGAAGACGCTGATTTTTCCATTAATGATATCCCGCTGACCGAAGAAGATCTTAGTGCAATACGTTTTGCGCTTAAAACGTTGACGCAATTTCGGGAAGTGAATCTCTTTCAGCAATTTGGGAATGCCATCGACAAGATCGTGGATCGCGTATCCATAGCTTCAGATCCTCAAGATAAGGCTCTTGAGGAGTTTGTTCACTTTGAATCTGCGGTGTCTTCGGGTGGCAATGAATATTTACCGGTTTTATTGGAGGCAATAAAGAACTCCTTAGTCACACGATTCATGTACAGTAGCTTTTTATCTGGAAAGGCGAAGGAAAGATCAGTTCTGCCTTTATTGCTAAAGGAATACAGAAACCGATG
>CAIYQV010000064.1 GCA_903928365.1 uncultured Flavobacteriia bacterium | reverse complement strand
TTGTGCTTCCATTAAGGCCTGACGCATGAAATATTCATCATTGTAAGGAGAGATCATACTCATCTTTTGTTCAAAATTAAACGTTTGAACGAAACACTAAAACTTTGTCTAAATTTGAGTCACATTCACAACTATGGCAACAAAACAACCGTCTCCGCTTCAAAAAGGCGACCTGATCTACATCACCGCACCTGCCAAGGCGATTGAAAAAGAACATCTGGACTTTGCCATTCAATTGTTTGAAAAACAAGGTTTTCGGGTGTTGCTTTCAGAACACTGTGCGGGTCAACACCATTATTTTTCGGGTACGGATGAGGAACGGCGGGCAGACCTTCAGTTTGGACTGGACCATCCTGAAGTGAAAGCCATTTTATGCGCCAGAGGTGGATACGGGTGCGTGCGCATTGTCGACGAACTTCAATGGGCAGGAATGCTGCGCGAACCGAAATGGCTGATCGGTTTTAGTGATATTACTGTGTTCCATCAACGTCTTCAACGATTTGGTTTACAGAGCATTCATGGAACGATGGTGCTGAATTTAACAGAGAACACCAGTGAGGCTATTGACACCTTGTTTCATGCACTCAAAGGTCAATCCTACGTTATTTCCAGTCAACCTGATAATTTTAACAAAACAGGACTAGCCACGGGAGAATTGGTTGGAGGAAACCTAAGTATTATTTACAGTCTGCTTGGCACAAACGACCAGATCGATTATTCCGGGAAGATCCTCTTTATCGAAGATCTGGCTGAACACATCTATCATATTGACCGCATGTTGTATGCTTTCAAAAAAGCAGGGGTGCTTGAAAAGATAAACGGATTGGTGATCGGTGGTATGACAGATCTCGAAGATACTACTGTACCATTTGGTAAAACTGTGGAAGAATTAATTTTAGCGCCCTTTGAATATCGCAACATACCCATTGCGTTCGGATTTCCGGCAGGACACATCAACGACAACCGAGCCCTCATTTTTGGGCGTGAATGCCAACTTTCTGTAGAAGAATCAGGCGCCAAATTGTCCTGGCTATAAGACCACAAACCGCTTTACACAACGCGCGCCTTCCAGTTCAACTGCACAAATGTAAGACCCGGTCGTAAGATCCTCCAGAGAAATCTTTCCTTCAGCACCAATGATCCAGGTGCCCACATAAATGCCTGAAGCACTGTATACTGTAACCGTTGAACCATTCTTTCCTTCTACTGTCAATTGACCTTCTGACGGATTGGGAAACACTTCCACCTCTAATACCGATGCCTGCACCGCATTCGAAGCAAGCGCAACAGCGTTATCTTCCTGTATGCCTTGATCCGAACCCTGAAGATGCGATTCCTCTTGAGCAAGGACTTGCAGACTTAACATAAAAAACGAGAGAATGATGACGGTTTTCATAGGATTAATGTTTTGTTTAGAACGACATAAGTGACCCATTGTAACACCATCACTATGTATAATGAGTCTAAATAAGAACCTTCGTCCCCTGAAATTGTTGTATCTATTAAATTTGTCCTGTTTATTAAAAACGCATTATGAGTAGATCTGCTATTTTATCATCATCCATCGCGAAAAAATACTGGATGGCAGCGACCGGGCTCTTTTTATGCCTGTTTCTCGTTGGTCACCTGCTTGGAAACCTTCAGTTGATCCTGAAAACAGGAGAAGAAGGCCGAAGAGCATTTAATGAATATGCCTATTTCATGGGCCATAATATTTTCATTAAAGTGTTGTCATACGCGACTTACATCTCCATTCTCTTCCACGCAGCGGACGGGATCATGTTAGCTGTTCAGAACCGTCAGGCACGTCCTGTGAAATATGCCTACAACAATCCTTCTGCAAATTCCTCTGGTATGGCGCGACAAATGGCTGTACTTGGAACTGCAATTCTGGTGTTTATCGTGATCCACATGGCGAATTTCTGGTGGAAAGTGAAAGTTTCTTCTGAACCATTCCCGGTACATACTTACGTGATCAGCTCAACGGATCAGATGGGAATGGCTAAAACAGACACGCTATATTACACGCACACACCAAGTTTGCAGCCGGTTCCTGTCAACCCCATGATCGTTGTAAAAAACGGCACGGAGCTGTATTTCAAAGAGGTGAATGTAAAAGTGGGAGACACCTACAAAGACCTTCACAAGATCGTCATGGCGTTCTTTGGAAAAAGTGTGAATGGTGCTCCTGTAAATGAATATGCCTTGTTTGCTGTAGTTCTTTACGTGCTGGCAATGGCTGTTTTATCTTTTCACCTCATGCATGGTTTTTCCTCTGCGTTCCAGTCACTTGGATTGAATCACAAAAAGTACATGCCGGGAATAAAACTTTTCGGAAAAATCTTCGCGATTGTAGTTCCTACAGCTTTTGCGATCATTCCGATACTCATTTTTCTTAGTAAATAGAATTAATCTTCTTCAACTATGTCAAAGTTAGATTCTAAAATACCTGAAGGTCACATTTCACAGAAATGGACTGATTATAAAAACCACCTGAAGCTCGTTGCACCAAACAACCGCCCGAAGATTGATGTGATCGTTGTGGGAACCGGACTTGCCGGAGCTTCTGCCGCTGCATCACTTGGTGAGATGGGATACAATGTGAAAGCATTCTGTTTTCAGGATTCTCCACGTCGTGCGCACTCGATTGCAGCTCAAGGCGGGATCAATGCAGCTAAAAATTACCAGAATGACGGTGATTCGATCTACCGTTTATTCTATGATACGATCAAAGGGGGTGACTACCGGGCGCGAGAAGCAAACGTGCATCGCTTGGCAGAAGTTTCCGGAAACATTATTGACCAATGTGTTGCTCAAGGTGTTCCTTTTGCACGTGAATACGGCGGCTTACTTGACAACCGTTCTTTCGGTGGAACGCAGGTTCAACGCACATTCTATGCTGCTGGTCAAACAGGACAACAATTGTTACTTGGAGCTTATTCAGCACTATCCCGTCAGGTCGGATTAGGCCGTGTACAGATGTACAACCGCCACGAGATGCTTGACATTGTGAAAGTAGACGGAAAAGCACGTGGAATCATAGCGCGAAACCTGGTAACAGGTGAGCTGGAAAGACATTCTGCACACGCGGTGATCATCGCTTCAGGCGGATACGGAAACGTGTATTTCCTTTCAACCAACGCGATGGGAAGTAACGTTACTGCTGCATGGAAGATCCACAAGCAAGGAGCGTATTTTGCCAACCCATGTTTCGTTCAGATCCACCCGACGTGTATTCCTGTTCATGGAACGAATCAATCCAAACTGACCTTGATGTCAGAATCGCTACGTAACTCAGGAAGAATCTGGGTTCCGAAGAAAAAAGAAGATGCAGAAGCGATTCGTGAAGGTCGTTTAAAGCCAACACAGATTGCCGAAGATGACCGTGATTACTTCCTGGAAAGAAGATATCCTGCATTCGGAAACCTCGTGCCACGTGACGTAGCATCCAGAGCCGCGAAAGAACGATGTGATGCTGGTTTCGGAATCGAAGCAAATGATACGAATGAAGGCGTTTACCTGGACTTCTCATCAGAGATCCATGCAAAAGGGAAACAAGCTGCCTTTGC
>CAIYQV010000063.1 GCA_903928365.1 uncultured Flavobacteriia bacterium | reverse complement strand
TTTACACCGAGGTTCGGTTCGGCCATGTTGGCATTCGAATAGTGGGTAAAAGAAAGTCCTGAATTGATCCATAGGCGTTCGTTCAATCGGAATTTAGTGCCTAGTTTGAAATTGAAATGGACGTTGATGTGAGATCCAACGGAGATGTTCTCATAATTGCTTTCAAGATCAAACTTTTTGGTGGCGTAACCTATGCCCAAGCCAAACTGATTGAAGAAAACGAAATGCTTTCTGCGAATAAAAGGAGTCTGCACATAGGGGAAGAGCCCGAATTCGTGTCCAAAGACATCCTTATTACCTAGTGTTGTGAATTGTAACGTGAGACCCGCTTCCGGATATTTGTACAACTGCTCCCAACTGTTGCGCCCGATGGATTGTCTGAACAGACTGATCTCACCGGCAATAACCGGCTTTTGAACAAGGTAATTGAAATGCTGGTATTCAGGAATCACAAATCCATAATGGAAATCCGTTCGTATAGCTAGGTTTCGTGTAGGATCTTGAGCTGAAATAGGGGTAAAACAACCTTCAGATAGTAAAAGCAAACAGATCAGTATATGTCGAAGAAAAGCATTCACTTGAGCAACGTTATTCGATCTTAATTCCATATTTGGTCAAAAGTCCGAAGACATTATCCCTGTTGAATTTAGCTTTTTGAAGTTTATTCTCTTCCGGGTCCAAAACAATATTCGAAGCACCTCGGAAGTCAACTCCAGTGAGATTGGACCGGGAAAATACAGCACCGGTAAGATCAGCATGTTGAAAGTCGGAATCGTTCAGTTCCACCTCGGTAAAATCTACTTCATGTAATGAACAATGCTGAAATTGGGCTGACTTTAGTTTTAACTTATAGAAAGAACTAAAATTCAATACACAATGACTGAAATTCATTGAAAGCAAGAACGTGTTACAATCTTCAAAGCGTAAACCAAGGAGTTTGCAATTATCGAAGGAAACGTCCCTCAGTGTGGTGTTGGTTACTTTACAATTGCTCAGGTCGCTCTCATCAAACAAGCAGTCTGCGAAGATGAAATGGGAGAGGTCTTGTCCGCCAAACATACATTGCTGAAAGGTGCAGTTTTCGTATTCACCCAATTCTAAAGGAGTTTCGGTGAAATTGATTTGAGAAAAGGTGAGTCCTTCCACGTACTTTTTTGCCATGTCTTGCGGTTATACCAGTTCTGTTAACGCTTTTTTAGTTCCAATCGTTGTGGTGATGTAATCTTTTTCCCGCTTCGGACTTCTTGCCGGTGAGTATTCACGTCCGTAGAAAATGATCTGCAAATGAAGCTTATTCCATTTTTCTTCCGGAAAGACCTTTTTTGCATCTCTTTCTGTTTCTTCTACGTTTTTGCCGGAAGTCATGCCCCAACGTGTAAGCAATCGATGAATGTGCGTGTCTACAGGAAAAGCCGGTACGCCAAATGCTTGTGACATAACCACAGAAGCCGTTTTATGCCCTACGCCCGGAAGCTCTTCTAACGCATGAAAACTATCGGGAACAGCACCTGCATGTTTGTCCAGAATGATGTGTGAGAGGTCAAAAATAGCCTGAGATTTTCTCGGGGAAAGTCCGCAAGGCTTGATGATCTCACGAATTTCTTCGACCGAAAGCTGAATCATGTCCTGAGGCGTTTTTGCTTTGGCAAAGAGCAACGGCGTGATC
>CAIYQV010000062.1 GCA_903928365.1 uncultured Flavobacteriia bacterium | reverse complement strand
TTCATCGTTTAAAATTTTGTCAAAAGTAGCAGTTTTGTTTTATCCTCTGTTATTGGAATAGTTCAGCCAGTTCTTTTCCGATCAAGCTTCCTATAGCAACTCCCATTCCGCCCATTCGAACTCCAACGGCAATTCGCTCATCCAATCGTTCGACAATCGGTGCTTTGACGGGGCCTACACCCATGATACCTGCCCATTCGTAAGCAATATCGTAACTTTTCCCGGGAAGAATGACTTCATTCAGTAAATTTTTCAGAGCGCTTATGATCTGTTCGGTCGTTTGCATTTCTGTGGTGGTTTCCCCTTCAAAATCAAGGTTTCGTCCACCGCCGAGTAATATTCTGTCTTCAAAATTTCGGAAGTAATAATATCCCTGTTGATAATGAAATGTCCCCTGAACTTTCAGATCCTCGATCGGAGTTGTTACAATGACTTGCGCTCGTGCTGGATTGACATTCAGATGAGGAAGCAGTTGACGCGCAAACCCGTTCGTGCAGACTAATACATGTTTTGCTTTGAAATATCCTATGGATGTTTGAAGAGAACAGTGATATAAATTGGATTGTAACGCCATTGCTTCAATCCCGAATAAACAGTGGATACCTAGTTCGGTCGCTAATTGAAAAAGTCGTGTGATGAGTTTGCCTGTGTGGATCTGTCCTTCCAGTCGGTTCTGAAAGCTGCCTCGAATTCCTGAAAAACCAAAGCGCTCCGAACAGTAAGGATCGAAGGAGTAAACACTCCTTTCACCTGTAATGGAGTAGATGTGTTGATTGAGGTATTCAAGTTTATCTTGGATAACTGCAATATCGGTCGTATCTGTTTCCCTGATCAGATCCCAGGAACCGTGAATCTGAAGGTCCATGTGTTCATCTCCAACCAGTGAGCGCAAATTCTGTAAGCCTTTCCAGCGTTTCTCAACCGTAGACCAGACCACATCTTCTTGCATGTGATCAAGATCATCAAGAATTTCAGTAGCGCTGCCAAAGCAGGTAAATCCCGCATTCTTGGTACTCGCACCAGAAGGAAGGAAGCTACGTTCGATCACTACGACTTTAGCATGGATATGCTTTTTTCGCAGTTCGATTGCGGTTGAAAGTCCTACGATTCCTGCGCCGATGACCAGAAAGTCGATGTTTTCAAAATAGGTCGTTCGTTCCCAGAAACTGAGTTGGTCAATGTGCTGTGGATTGTGAGAATTATTCGACAATTTTGGCGATATTTGTACAAAATGAGTTCAAAATTAAACCAATTCTGTAACTGCTTGTACAGACATTCGTTTAAATCAGAGATATGAGGTTTTTTACACTTCTCTTAAGTCTGTTATGTCTCACCTTTGCCGGTGCACAGACACTGACGTTTGCCTATAAAGGAACTGTTACCAATCAAGAATTAGGAAAGAATGAGGCCGGTGTTACGGTATCGATTGTTCAGAACGGTTCTACACTTGGTTCAGCGACTACAGCCACGAATGGTAAGTACTCTTTGAAAGGAAATGTAAATTACAAAACTCCTTTTTCCGTGGTTTTTTCTAAAGCCGGAATGGTGACCAAAAAGGTCAATTTCAATTTCGCTACCATGAATGAGGAAGATATTCCTTCCGGTGCAGAATACATGCCGATCTCTGATTTGAGCATGGCAGTATTCGCCGAAAAAGAAAATGTGGATTTTTCGTTCTTGAATAATGAGCCCGTAGCAAGTTTTAACTGGAATGACGCGAAGATTGTACCTGAATTGGATAAAGTGGCTGCAGACAAAATGCGGGCAAGGATCGAAAAAATGTTACTTCAGGCTGAGCAGAATAATTCTGCCAATGACGCCAAATACCAAGCCTTGATCAAAGAGGCAGACAACTTATACCAGAGTCTTAAAAAATATCCTGAAGCTCGCGCAAAATATGAGGAGGCGTTGGCTATGAAGCCAAAGGAGAAATACCCGAGCGACAAGATCGTGGAACTTGATGCGCTCATCGCTGCTAACCAGAAGCAAGCTCAGGCGGCACAACAAGCGGATGCTGAATACTTGAATTTGATAAAAGCAGCAGATGCCTTGAGGGATCAGAAAAAGTATGAGCAAGCAATTGCCAAGTACAAGGAGGCTTCTGCTAAGAAGAATGAGCAGTATCCTAAAGATCAGATTGTTGCTGTTCAGAAGATGTTGGATGACCAAAAGAAGCAAGCTGATATTGATACAAAATACAATGATGCTGTAAAAGCGGCGGATCTCGCATTCACTCAAAAGAATTATACCGTTGCCAAAGAGAAATATACGATTGCAAAAGACCTGAAACCTGCGGAACAATTACCTGTAACGCGTCTCGCTGAGATCGAAAAGAAACTGTCGGAACAAAATGCGGCTGCTGATAAAAAGAAAAAATACGATGAAGCTTTGGCTTCAGCAGACAAGCTTTTCGCTGAATCTAAGTGGACCGATGCGAAAGCGAAGTATGCAGAAGCAGGTAGTTTGGATCCAACGGCCGTGATTCCACCGGCAAAAATGAAGGAATGTGATGCGAAATTAGCTTTAGAAGCCAAGGATAAAGAGAAAACGGATAAAATAGCAAAAGCCCTTTCTGAGGGGAATTCCTTCTTTTCGGCCAATAAATTTACCGAGGCCAAAGGGAAATACAACGAGGTTTTGGCATTAGACCCTGCAAATGCCGAAGCCAAGCAGAAATTACAGGAGATTAACGGAAAGCAGCAAGACGCAGCTAAGGCAGCCGAGGAAGAGGCTAAATTCGCAAAATTGGTTTCTGAGGGTGATGCGGCGTCGAAGGGATTGAAATACATCGAAGCAAAAAATAAATATGAAGCAGCACTTGCCATGAAGTCGGATGCATCCGTTCAGACAAAACTGGATGATGTAAACAAAAAAAT
>CAIYQV010000061.1 GCA_903928365.1 uncultured Flavobacteriia bacterium | reverse complement strand
TTCAATGCCTAATTACGTGAATACGCAGGCCCCAACCGGAACCATTACTGCTGATACGATGTCGGGTTGCGCTCCACTCTCTGTGCAACTAAGTTCAAACGTCTCTTCTCCACTTGACCCTGTTGTTTCATGGGTTTGGGATTTTGGTGATGGAACAAGCTATTCAGGAGAATTTCCACCTTCTCATGTCTATGCCGAAGGAAGTTTTGATGTTTCCCTTACTGTTACAACAGCAGGAGGCTGCAGCACAACGATCACTGCTCCTGCACTTATTCAAACAGGGCAGATTGATCTGGTGGATTTTATATGGGACATACCTGTTGCCTGTGTAAATGTGCCAATACAATTTACTGATCAGAGTGTGATAAGTGTTCCTCATGATCCGTCTGAGGTCAACTATTTCTGGGAATTTGGTGATGGCGGAACATCTACATTGCCCAATCCGGAATATGAGTACTCGAATGATACCGGTTATTTTGATGTTCAACTAGTCATTGACTTTAGGGGTTGTCGCGACACCATGATCTATACCAATGCGATATACATATTTGCTCCGGTTTCCATATTTGCTCCTTCGCAAACCTTATTCTGCAACCCAACCGCTTTCCCGGTCACCGTTGCGGTCACTGACAATTCGATCATCGGAATTTTGTCGGATGACGCGGATATGACGTGGGATTGGGGTGATGGTACTCAGACATTCTATGATGATCCTGATTTTGATGATCCTGACCAAGGGTCCACATCCCATGATTATTCCACGTATGGATCTTACACCATTGAACAACTCATACATAATTACACCACAGGATGCGTTGACAGTTCAACAGCGACCGTCAACATTTCCCAAACGATAGCCTCCCTCACAACGGATGTTGATTCCGTATGTTTAGGATATCCAATTACGTTCACTTCTACTTCTACCTCAACGGATGCTTTTGGCACATTCGTGTGGGAATCCGGGGATGGCGGATTGGTATCCGGGAACCCTGTTCCATATGTGTACGGCACTTCAGGAAACTACACGATTTCTTTAACTGCCACCAATGTGCTCGGTTGTGCTGATTCGGTAGATCTTTCATTTGTGACGGCACTGGACCCACCATTGGCGGGCATTACTGCTTCAGATCTTGCTGGTTGTGCACCGCTAACGGTAACATTTGGTAATACTTCTGCAACACAGGGAAATGGCGTTCCTCTTGAGAGTTTTCTATTTCAGTTCACAGATGACGGCACCACTGCCACCACAAATAATGTGACCACAACCGTTGATCATACCTTTAATTTTGTTGGTACATACAGCACATTCCTAACGGCAACCGATGAGTTTGGGTGCGTTTCCGCCCCGGCGTTTATTAATGTTTCTATTACTGTTCCTACAGCTGATTTTGGTGTTGACCATGTCATATGTAATGGTGAAGGTATCAATGCAAACAACACCTCTTTCGGGGTAGGTCCGATGACGTATCAATGGTTTCTGGATGGCGCCCCTGTGGCTACTTCAGAAGATTATTCAGTAACATTTAATGAGCCCTACAATCCTTCACTTTCTCAAGTAGTTCATCAATTAATGCTTGTTACCACAGATGCAAATGGATGTACCGATACAATTACCAAGAATATTCATGTTTCAACGCCTCATGCAGATCTTTCCTATATGCTGGATGGTGCTGAAACGAATGCTGCTGGAGATTTTGTTTGTCCTCCAGTATTTGTAGATTTTACGGATGCGTCGATTTCGTATGGTACCATCACAAATTACATTTGGACGTTTGGTGATGGGAATGCCTCCACTTTGCAATCGCCTAGCAACACCTACATCTTTCCAGGCACCTACTCGGCCACCATGTCGATTACCAATGAATATGGTTGTACGAGCGAAACGGCATTAATTGATTTCTTAACGATCTATGGTCCTTCTGCTGATCCCTCATGGACCGAATCACTTAACTCTTGTGGTTTGACTGTTAACCTTGACGTTGGTCCCACTCAGAATGTAACAGGAATTCTTTGGAATCTGGATGATGGAACAAGTGTTACTGGAGGAAACACCTTAACGCATCTCTATGATCAGATTGGCACCTACAATCCAACTGTTACGGTTAACGATGATAACAATTGTCAGGTCGTATATCCGTTGGGCCCCTTCGTTCTTAATCAACCGCTACTGACTGTAACGGCACAAGGAGACGCCATCATGTGTTTTGGAGCTGGTGACGGTAATGTAACGGGTACGGTAACTGGAGGAACAGCCCCATACACGGTAACATTGGTTCAAACAGGTTCTACACAGAATGTCTTGTTCGATGGTGGCACTTTCGACTTTTCCGGATTGAACGGAGCCCCTAGCGGAGGCTTCTCTACGTATGCGGTATCGGTCGTAGATGCCGGCGGAGCAGCTTGTACAGTTATTTCTAATCCTGTCTCCCTTACTGAGCCTGCTGCGCCGGTAAATGTCGTTTTGGATGGACAACAGGATATCTTGTGCTTCGGAAATGCTACGGGAAGTATTTCGGTAACGGTTTCCGGAGGAACAGCGCCGTATATATACAGTTGGAATGGACCTAATGGCTTTATTGCTAATACTGAAGATCTTTCTGGGTTAATAGCAGGAACCTATGTGCTGACAGTGACGGATGCAAATGGTACAACTGGAGGATGTGCGGGTGGAGTTTCGGCGACCCTACTGCAACCTGCAACAGGAGTTTCGGTGGCGCTGGACGCACAAACGAACGAACTCTGTTTTGGTCAATCGGTTGGGACAATTTCAATCACTGCTTCGGGTGGAGTGCCCCCCTATGGTTATAGCTGGACTGGCCCGAATGGATTTGTTTCAAATGCCGAAGACTTAAACTCCTTATCCGCAGGGACGTATAACCTTGCGGTTTCTGATGCATCTGGTGGTGGATGCAATGCGCTGTTGTCGGTTACAATAACGGAACCGCCTTTACTCACACTGACAGCTCAAACCACCACAAATTACAATGGTTTTGGGATCTCTTGTTTCGGTTATTCAGATGGTGGAATAATTGCCACACCACTCGGGGGAACACCAGGTTTTTCTTATAGTTGGATAGCAGATCCAGTCACGCCGAGTTCTGTTTTACCATCGGGTCAGAATTCTGTTCAGAATCCGTCAGGGCTTACAGTGGGCAATTACTTAGTGACCGTAACGGATGCCAATGGATGCTCTATTAGTGGCAATATTGCCCTT
>CAIYQV010000060.1 GCA_903928365.1 uncultured Flavobacteriia bacterium | reverse complement strand
CGTCATGGTCTCCGCTTTTTGTTACTTTACTATTGCAGTAGGGGCAGCAACGATGTGTGTTTGCCACAAGATGCCATTCCCCTTGGAAACCGGGATCCATTGTATTGAGTCTACCATCTTGGAAAACCAAGGATACATTATTGTCTCCAAATTGGTTCGATACGTCAGAAAGACCAATAATAGCATATTTCTTCTCTGAGTTATCTTCCTCATTGTCAATGAGGTCAAAAATATCGCTATCATCCGCTTCGACCGGTTCGTATTTACCATATTCCGCGCCGGAGAGTGTTATCCGGGCAACGGCAAGGAACTCACCACATTGTTTGCAGCGACTGAGTTCGAGCAGGGGGGACTCAACAGCCTCGTCTTCGGAAATAACATTTTTATCATAAATTTTAAAGGCCCCATCATTATGCTCGTTAAGTCTTATAAATAAGCCGTTATTCGGTACACGATGAAAGTAGTGCACTTTAACTTTCATTTTAGATGCCTCGGCACGCTCGCACATTTCGTCCATTAGTTGGAGTTTCTCTTCAACAGAATTATTACCGGGGAACAATTCATCCAGGGAAACGTAGTCCTTGTGAAAGATAAGTTTCCATCGTTCCTCGTCATGGTTATTAGGAATTTCGTTTTCTCCAATTCGTTCACCCCCGATAGGAACGACCTGATCCTTTTTAAGGCCTGTTATTCCTGCAACGAATTCCTGAAGTTGTTCTCTTTCTTTCACAGGATCTGCCCCATTACCAAAGGTTGCTGATGACGTTGCGAAACGAATGTCAGACGCTTGAACATTAAAGGCAATAAGTACGCGTCGTAAAAGCATTGCAATTTCAGCAGCACCGGCTCCATTGTAAGAGTGGGTTTCGTCAATCGCAATCCAACGTAGTGACTTTTTATCCCTGACTGTCAATACTCTGTCTTTATCTCTTAAAAGAATATACTCGAGCATTGTAGGATTGGTTAGGATGATATTAGGTGGATTACTTCGTACCATCTTACGGGTATAGACCATATGAGCAAAACGATACTTTGTCTCACCGTCTTCAATATACTCACCCCGGATTTGTGCTATACGACGACGTAGACGATTTGCCTCGTCTGACGTATCTGTTGGATTCGGTTCGTCTTCTGGGAGGTCTCCGTTGTAAACGGTGTAAGTAATAATATCAGTTCCTACTAGAAGCTCTTCCATTCGCTCTTTCTGATCTTCCATCAAGGCATTGAGTGGATAAAGAAACAGAGCCTGTATTTCGTTTTGTTTTGGGTTTTGTAAAAGATCATAAATAAGCGGCATCATAAAACACTCCGTTTTACCGGATCCGGTGCCTGTAGTTACACAGATAGATTTTGGTTTATCATCACTGGTTCTTTCATTCAAAAGGGTATTCCAACACTGATACTGATGTTCGTATGGATCAAATTCGTTTTTCCAAAGTTCACCTACTATGGATTTCGCCTGTTCTGCTGGAACTGAGAAAACCGATTTATATAGGTTCATGCACTGCGCAACAGGGATCGAATCCTTCGGAGCAAAAAGTTCAGGAATAACCTCCTCCTTTAACTGTTTAGCGTAAGCTTGCTGGCTTGTATTGTTGGTTTCGCCGCACCACATAGCGGTAAGTGCTCTTGTTACCGCGTGGCGGTTGTTCTTGTATAATTCTGCGAAATTCATGTTTATATTTTTAATCTTATTTTACAGTGTTATTCCAAATTCCTTCCAGTCAAAACGAAATTCCTCCTCAAAACGCCTCAGAGATGATATATCATGTTCATTTAGGTTTCCATTTCTTAAATGAAGCAATGGTTTGTATATCTTAGTTACATATTTATTTTTTTCTAGATGGGGTGATATCAAGGGCCAAAAAATGAAAAAATAGATTTCAT
>CAIYQV010000059.1 GCA_903928365.1 uncultured Flavobacteriia bacterium | reverse complement strand
CTTCGCAGGACGAACCCTGGACATTCTATGAGTAATTGGAAAAATGTAGAATGAATGTGAACGAGTCCGCCGAAGCCGTGCGTTTTAACAAAAGATTATATCAGTGAAAAGAAAATAAAAGCCCTGCTTCGCTCGTCGAGCTACGCAGGGCGAACCCTATCTTTTTTAACCAAGCGTTTGAAGCAAAAGGCCTTACCTGAACCCGATTTTAAATACTTTTCGAAGTTATACGCCGCATATTTATCAGTGAAGGCAATATAGGTTTCGAGAAATAATGGTTGGCGCTGAGGGGTATATTCGATTTTTCCTGATTCGTGTTCTTTCAATCTTCTTTCAAGATTATTTGTACACCCCGTGTAAACTGTTCCGTCCGAACATTTTAAAAGATATACATATTGCATTTGATTCGTTTTTAAGTTTATTTAAGTTAGGAATATTTTCTTGAAATATTGACCTGACTATTGTTAAAAATAAAATGTCCTACTTCGCTCTTCGAGCTTCGCAGGACGAACCCTGGACATTCTATGAGTAATTGGAAAAATGTAGAATGAATGTGGACGAGTCCGCCGAAGCCGTGCGTTTTAACAAAAAATTATATCAATGAAAAGAAAATAAAAGCCCTACTTCGCTCTTCGAGCTACGCAGGACGAACCCTGGTCATTCTAACAGTAATTTGGAGAATGCAGAATGCGTGTGGACCGAGTCCGCCGAAGACGTACGTTTGGCGGAATCAATAAAGTAAGTGAGTTTAGAAATAAAAAGCCTTGCTTCGCTCTTCGAGCTTCGCAGGACGAACCCTGGACATTCTAACAGTAATTTGGAGAATGCAGAATGCGTGTGGACCGAGTCCGCCGAAGCCGTGCGTTTGGCGGAATCAATAAAGTAAGTGAGTTTAGAAATAAAAAGCCCTGCTTCGCTCTTCGGACGGTGTCCTTGAGCTACGCAGGGCGAAGGTGGAGTCGGAGCGATTCGAACGCTCGTCCAAACAGTGGTACTTCAAGCTTTCTACATGCTTATCCTTTGATTGGTTTTCGATCCGGACACGGACAAAGGCACCCAAGATCCGGACTTAACCGTTGTTGTCTTACAGAAACTTAACGGTGTCATTTCTGCCAGTCCATTGAGATGAACTTCCGTATACCAATGCAAATAGACGACGCATCAGAGGAAGTACTTGTCTCAGTTACTGTGCTTCACCGAGATTAAGCCTTATTAACATTCCGTTAATTAAGCAGCAAGTGCGTATGACGTATTGTCAATTATTGTTCGTGACAAGATATTATAGAGCTTCACCACAACGCTCTGCATGCTTGCACTTGACGAACGCTACTGCTGTCAAATCCAAAAACGACCCCAAAGAACTAACACAAAGGTACGATGTGCTTCTCAATAAACGATACAATTAACAGAATATAACAGGTGCCTCAAATAATTTAAGAGGGGGTGCATATAAATACCTACTTTTGCTCCCTTAAAAAGAGTAAAATGACAATTGCAGAAAACATGGTGGTGACCTTACAATACACGCTTTCAGATCTTAAAACAGGAGAAAAGATCGAAGCTACCACTCCAGAGAATCCGATGGTATTTCTTTTTGGTGTTGGAGGAATCATCCCAAAGTTTGAAGCAAGTATCGAAGGTCTGAAAGTAGGAGATCCATTTGATTTCTCGATTGAAGCCCATGAAGCATATGGACTGAGCGACGAAAATCGCATTGCCATGATTCCATTGGATGTTTTTCATGATGAAAACGGCAAGTTCGATCATGAGTACTTTCAGGTTGGAGCTATTATTCCGATGTCAGACAATGAAGGAAATCGTTTGCAAGGAACGATTCGTGAGATTTCAGAAGAAAATTTAAAAATGGACTTCAACCATCCTTTGGCTGATACTGATCTGCATTTTAAAGGAGAGATCACTGAGATCAGAACAGCAACCCCAGACGAGATCGCTCACGGTCATGTACATGGTCCGGGTGGACATCATCATTAATACTTACGGACTTAATCCAACGGATTTTCATCATACTCATAAGGATAGTTGCCGTACTTAGCGGCCAGCATTCCTATATTGTACACACTTTGCGTATATACGTTGGATAACGCAATGACACAGATCGTATCACTGCGCATACTGGCATAGCATGCTGTATTTCCGTGCCACCATCCGGTATGGAAGAAAAATGGTTTTTTGCCTTTCATTTCTTTCATTCGCATACCCAGGCCATAGTTATTCACTCCCTCGTGCTCGTAGCTATATCCTTTATACATCTGCTTTCTTAGAGAATCACTTAAAAATGCATCGGAATACGTTGCCATATCCATTTTCAGCAAATCGTGCGCGGTGGTATACATATTCTTATCACCGTACACCGCATCCAAGTAATCAAAACCCTGATCGACCATTCTTGAATTATAAGATAAAGATAGGGACATGGCATCCATTTCTGAACTCAAAATAAAGGTATCATCCATATGAAGTGGCTCAAAGATCCATTCGCGCATGGCTTTCGGAAATTCCTTTTTAGTTACTTTCTCAATGATCAATGCCAGTAACGCAAAGTTGGTATTGCAGTAAGCAAATTTTGCATCTGTTCTAAAGTTCAATGGGAATTTATGCTCTTTCAACAGAAGAAGTACATCGCGATTGTGTAATTTTTTCCCAAGTTCCCAATGACCATAAGTGAAATATCCATAATATGGGATTCCGCTACGATGGTTTAACAGCATTCGGACCGTGACACCTGGGTAAGGAATTTCCGGAAGATACCTTCGGATGTCGGCATCCAGTTTAATCCGTTTTTGATCCACCAAACGCAAGACACACAATGCTGTAGCCACTTTACTCACCGACGCTACATGCAATGGCGTATGCAAACTCAATTTTCTTTTCTCCCTGTAATTGGCATACCCCTGCACTTTGTAATAAAGAATTTTTCCATTTTTAGCAACCAGATACTGACCATTGAATCGGTCTTCACCCAATACACGCTTGTAAAACCTGAACGCGTAACGTTGTTCTTTTTTTAGTTTATTAAGATCTGGTTTCGGAAAATCAGGAATCAGACCTTGTTGTTTTCGAGTTAAACTGTCATACAATTTATTTCGGCTTTTCACCGCCTCTCCGCAACCTGAAAGCACTACTAAAAAAAATGTAATCAAAGCCGGTGACAACAGACGTTTCATAAGCTAAAGGTACACATCCCTTTTTTGCAGCAAACGTCTTTTTTCAACGAACAATCAACATCTGTTCCTTGAAAAAACAAGTTATTTTAATCCTTGTAGGGTATTGCCAGATGGAATGTCAGTCCATGATGATTTTCGAACGAACAGGTTCCGTCCAATTGTTCTGTCAAGGAACGAATCAGACCTATCCCAATACCGTCTTCATTCTCTTCCAAAGAATCGGCTAAACCAGTTCCATTATCCTTGACGGTCAACTCCAGTATCCGATCTTTCACTCGTTTCAGTGAAATCGAAATTTCAGGGTTGTCCACTGCACTAAAAGCATGTTTGATTGCATTGGTAATCAGTTCATTCAAGATCAATCCCATCGGAATAGCAGCGGACACATCCAAGTTTATTGGATCGAGATCATATTCAAATTTGATCTTTTCCGAAATGGAAATTGAATTATCAACCCCTGAAACCAATTCCTTGATATACGATTCTAATTCTACCGCACTTTTATTTTTATTTTCATACATCTTCAAATGAACCAGCGCCATGGACATTACGCGATTATGCACTACTTGAATGGCATTCTTGGTCTCCTTACTTTTTGCCGAATTCAATTGCATATTCAGTAAGCTCACAATAATCGCCAGGTTGTTTTTAACACGGTGATTCACTTCTGCCAACAAAACACTTTGCTCCGCAATTGACTGTTGCATCGTTTCCTGCTGGCGCTGATTGGTAACAGCAATAACCGAAGTAAAAACAATCGAACAAGCCACCAGAAAAAGAAAATTGAGATGCCGTTGTGTCGCAGGTTCAACCATTGGATCCACCAGATAGGAGAACCATCCTAAATAAAAACTACTGAACGAGATGCTGATACATATTAATATGATCAACGCATTCAAATAAAAATGAACACGTGTTTCTTTGCGATTGTACAAAAGTGAGATCCCTGAGATCATCAAAATAAAATGCACATGTGTATAGGCCTCTTCTCCCGTTCGGATGGAATATACCGTGAGTAAAATAGAACTGATTATAAACTGTATGGATAACGCCAGGACAACCTTCAGTTGCCTATTAAGGAATAAGGACAATACATAAAAAGGAACCCCGATCAAGATAAACCAGCTGGTTACATTTTCCAAAACGAAGGCCCCGTAGATGGCCGTAATTGTCAGACAAATTAAAGCGTTGACCCCGATGATATCAACTGCCTTTTTCATTCGCTCGAAAAAAACGTCCTGCCGTGAATCAACGTTTTTTAGAAGAAATTTCTCCCAAAGATTCATGGGTTGAAGATAATCGAAAAAATCAATCAGAGTGAGCGACGAATTAATTTTCTAATTTGGACTTATGAAATACCTATTGACCCTTCATTATGTGATTTTTACCGTAGCGATCTACGCTCAAATGTTGCCAACTTCGATTGCTTTTGGTTCTTGCGGACATCAGGATAAACCCCTTGAGATCTTTCAAACAATCCTTAAACACAAACCTGAACTCTTTATATTCCTGGGCGACAATATTTACGGAGACACAAAGCGCATGTCTGTTCTTAAAAAGAAATACCGGAAACTTTCCAGAAATAAAAATTTCAGCAAACTTAGAGATTCGGTCCCCATTATCGCGACATGGGATGACCATGATTATGGAATGGATGATGTAGGCACTTATTTCCCTAAAAAGCAAGCATCTAAAAAGATCTTTCTAAAATTTTTCAAGGAACCAAAGTCATCTGAACGATGGAAACATGAGGGAATCTACACTTCGTACTTTTTTCAAGATCAAGGTAAA
The DNA here is from genome assembly GCA_903928365.1 of uncultured Flavobacteriia bacterium. Taxonomy (GTDB): domain Bacteria; phylum Bacteroidota; class Bacteroidia; order Flavobacteriales_D; family Crocinitomicaceae; genus M0103. Next base: position 8,424 of record CAIYQV010000059.1, on the reverse strand, counting down.
ACACTGCAAATCATCTTACTTGACTGCCGTACCTTCAGAAACGACCTTCTACCCTACAATGGTGCTTTAAAAGGTGATACCAATTACCGTTATCATCTGGATTACGCCCCTTATCCACTCAGTTCTGATTCGACTATGCTTGGTAAAATACAGTGGCAATGGCTCAAAAATGAATTATTAAAACCTGCCGACCTTCGAATCATTGGTTCAAGCACGCAGTTCGCAACGCAGTACAATGGATACGAGGCCTGGGCTAATTTTCCGGGAGAACAAAAACGCATGCTTGAACTGATCAAAGAGACCAACGCTCAAGGTGTTTTCTTCATTTCAGGTGATGTACATTATTCGGAACTAAGTCGCTTACCTAATCCGGACACCTATCCCATCTATGACCTCACTTGCAGTGGATTGACCGAGGAATGGAAATTTGCAGCACCAAACAATTACAGAATCGGCAAACCTGTTATGGACAATCACTTCGGATTTATTAAGATCGATTGGTTCTCTGAAAAACCCTCCGTTCAACTGGAAGTTTGGGATAAATTTGACAAGAAACGCATCTTTCAAGCACTTTCATTTAGCGAACTCCAGAGTTCCCATTGAATTAAAAATTCAACATAATAAGACGCAGCTTTCCAACCTTTTTTCATGTACATTTTCTAGAAATCAGAAGAAAGTTCCTTATCCCATCCTATCAGGTATTTTGTAAAATCACTAATCATAAGATCATCTAGACTTTTAGGTGAATTCGTCATTACCTCATTCGGAAAACGTTTATTCATCTGAAGTTTAATTTTTTTCTCTCTAATTTTTTTATCCAAGCTAGAAACATACATGTCCATCGCACCAAACAAATGAAGGAATTCGTGGGCGATGACGGCGGGATTTTTAAAACTTATCACACCATACTCCACATTTTTGTCATGATCCGTATTTAAGGCCAGTGAAAGTTCATCTTTGAAATAATTATTCACAAAATAGAGTAACGCAATATTGTCGGTTTTATGAATATCTCTTAAACGAGCGATGAGGCGCTCGGTATCGCGCAAATTATTTCTAGTTTTTGTAGATTGATTTTTATCCCTAGGAAGTGATTTGCCTGCTATCGCAGCAATTTCATCAGACCATTTATTTAATTCTCTTTCTGCATCAATGTACTTCTGATCGTATAATGTCGCAGATAGTGTTTTTCTCTTAAATTCCTGTTTTATTGGAATCCTCCCATTCGAAGCCTTATGAATTTCCAATGAAATCTTCAGATCTACTGAATCTTCGGCAGCCTTTTGTTCCAGCCAGTTGATCGCTTTACAAATGGAATCACTCGTAGAATTCATATCGTATTCACTCCATACACCTGTATATTTTGAATCAACGAAAATGGCATAGATCACCACTTTATCATCGAGTGTTTTGCATACATTATTTTTTACGGAGGAAAATGCAAATTCCCGATAAAAATTTGAGTTTGCGCAGGAACTGACGATCAAAAGCGCTGCAGCTAAGAAGGTCAAAAAAACGAAATTTTTCATCGTGAAAAAGTTGAAGGTTACCATTCAGGTAATTATCCTTTTTCAAAATAGTAACAGAAATTTTTAATCTTTTTTCGGAAGGTAATTTTCACATGCTTTATATTTTCCGGCAAGATTGAAAAAGTATTTCAGCATCCCCTTTCCCTTTAAGCCAAATTGATCAAATCGTTCTTTATGATCCCATTTGGTGAAATAGAGCTCTTGCCTATTGGGAACACAATTCATTCGGTGTATGTAATGCCAACCGCTGCCAACAATGGAAATCCCGACTTTAAATCGCGCCACTTCGTTATTGTTCATTGTGATTACCACCCGATCTTTAGGTATATCAGAAAACAAACTATAGCCCGAATAATTCTTTAGGAGATTCTTTTTCTGAAGTTGCTTTCGCAGATCAAGCAGATCAACTACCGTAGGCGCAATATCAATGTTAGAGACTGTCTGCGATTGATTTCTAATAAGCTTTGATCGACTCAGGTCTTTTCGTATGCCTTCAGGAAGATAAATTATCAAAGGGACGGAGATCGCTTCGGCGTAGTAACTGTCCACATGACCGATATTATTGTGATCTTTCAAAGATTCCCCATGGTCAGAAGTGAAAATCACCACTGTATTTCTCAACTTTCCTTGACTTTTAAGCTGATCAAAAACAGTCCCCAACAGGCTGTCCTGATAACGAATCGAGTTATTGTATTCATCTTCAAATGTTCCTTTCCACTTTACAGATTTCTCAGGTATTTTATAGGGATAATGCGTTGTATTTAACTGAACAACCCCAAAGAAGGGTTCCTCTTTGGAGATCTGACGGCATAATTCCTGGACAGTGTACTTGTCGTCAATTCCCAGGTCATTAAAAAAAGGTTTTCCGCTCGTCTCTTTGTTCCAGCAATGACCAATACGCTCTCTGGCATAATACCGATCGAAATGATACCACTCCATCGTATGTGAACTAAGAAAAAAAGTTCTAGCACCTACAGCTCGACCCAATTCCCACAATAAAGGTTGAGTGTAAAAAACCTCTGCTGATTGATAAGGTGCGATTCCTGACAGCACTCCCGGAACTGCCAGCATTGTGGTGGATGAAACAGCATACGGTTGTTCAAAAATGTACGTTGAATTCTTAAATCGTTTTACGAACTGATCCAGTTCGGGAGTGGTGTTTTTATCATAACCATAAGGCCCTAAATTTTGTTTACGAAGACTTTCACACAATACGACCAGTACATTGAAATCTGTTTTTTCCATTTGTTGATCAAGAAAAACAGGGTTTCTGAAAGCGAGACCTCTTCCTTCGAATTTCCGTTCTTTTCTTAGTTCAAATAGGTGTCTTAAAAAAGCTGCGGAAAAGTTCGTGTCCACAGTATAACACTGATCGTACTTTTTATGTCTAAAAACCAAATATGAAAAAGTACTGAGAAACATAACTGCACTGATGAGAAACCAAGATTTCAATTGGGTAGACTCTGTTTTTCGAACGACCCAACTGAATGCAAGAATTAAAAAACCAGTGCTTAGCACAAAAAGAAACGCATCTGCTGCATTTACAGAATCACGCAACAGTACCATTGCGCTTTTGGGTTCCGTTCGGAAATACTCGAGTGTATAATAGTTTGGAAAGATTCCATTAAAATAAAAGAACGATATAGATCCTACAACGGTAATGACAAGGTAAACTGATACGACTGCAATGATTGAATGCAATAAAATCTTGTTGTTTTTCCATTTCAACATCAGAATCTGTAACACAACTAAACCTGAAACTGTGGCGACAACCGATAATAAATAATGTCCCCATTGTGCAGATCTGTAGTAAGCGAATAAGCCACTTCTGACCCAAAGATCGCTTAGAACTATAAGTGTTGGAATAATAAAAAGGAACCGTTTCAATGCCTTCGTGATATGAAGGCAATATTACGCAAATATTAAAGCAAAATGAAGGTGATTATTCGTTCTTTTCCGGGTAAACTTCACTATTGGCACCCGGAATAAAAAGGGTCAAGGAACGTGTGCCTCCGGATAATAAATTGAATTCGATCGGAATCTTAACATCCGTATTCTCCAGTACGATTTCCATTCTCCCATCATCTCCATTGCAATGCCCAAAGCCAGTCCAATGTTGAACGGATAATCCATCTTTGAGCAGATCCTTTTCGACAATAAAACAATCTTCTGCTAACTCATCCATTGTGTAGACCGTAAAACTGACAGTTTCCTCCTTGTTCACATAGGTGCCATAGTAAAAAGGATCCAACTGCCCCAAAGCAGAAAAACCGATGAAAACGAAAATAAAAAAAGACAGTACGTTCATAGGACTAACTCTTAGATAAAGTTAGACAAAGAAACCTAAAATCATGCCGAGAAGGAATTTTTTCAACTTGATTCACTAAAGTCCAGTTGAAATTTACAAAATGAACTGATTCGTATCCGACTTACTATTTCGTGTATGGCTTGCTTACGATCGTCTTAAATTCTTTCATTTTGAATTTCTTTTCATTGATGCCATCATATTCCTTGAGAATATTTCCATTCCACAAATAGATTACACCGGGAGTATCTTTCGCACCACCAATTGCTTGCCAGAAAGAAGCCACATCCAGCACCTGATAGGTATATTTCGAACCTGCAAAGTCAAAAAATGCAGGGATCAATTCCGCCTCTTCATCCATAAAGATGATCCGTAATTCAGGAAAATCTTTCACTTGCTTTTTAAGCTGAGTTAATTCTTTTGCTGTTTCCTTGCAGTGATCGCAACCAGGGGCGAAAAAGCACAAGATTTTCTTGCCATTGTCGATATCCGGATAGAACTTAGCAAATCCAGAGGTTTTCTTTTTTGGTTCAGCAGGTTTTACTTCCTCCGTTTTATTACTTGCTTCTTGCGAGAGAGCCTCTGATTTAATGGTTTGAGCGGCTAGTGTATCCAGCTTCTGAATTATATCTTCTTCCTCAATGGTTTCTTCCAACACCATCGGCAGTTTTGGCTGAACACTTGTCTTTTTGGTCAGAGGTCCAACGAGGTAAACGAGTAACACACTTGCAAGAATCAGCGTTGCGATGAAAAATGGGTCTTTCTTATCCTCTTCTTTATTTGTAATTCTGAAAAGAAAACCGATCATTCCCATTGCAATGACATTTTTAATTAATGCCTGTAAAGGAGTCATAGGCAATAAGGAACCAAAACAACCGCAATTCCCCTTATTTCCTGAAGTGATCAATTCATAAGTAAGCTGAGATGAAAACAAGAACAGCATCAAAAAAGAAAGTGGCAAAACCAATCTTTTGAAAAAATGCGGTTGAAGTAATCCAATGCCCAAAGCCAGTTCACACCCGATCAATGTTCTGGAGAAATAAGCAGCCGAAAGCTCACTGAAACCCATTGGGAGCAACTGCTTGATCTCAAACGTTGTTAATGCAAAATGGGGAGAAGGATACAACTTTGCCACAGCTGACAATAGAAACATGAAAGAGAGTAAGATCCTTATTCCGTATGTGAATTTGGAGTTTTTGAAAAAAGAGGTTTCGATACTCATTTGCTTAGCATTTGAAATTAAAGATACTACAAGTTCTATTTTTCAAAAGTACACTCTCTGAAAGTAACGAAACATTAACATTTCCATCCGAATTTGTAACTTTCGTTCCAAATCTATTGCCATGCGCTATTTTAAGCTATTTCTATTTGTTTTCTTGTCCATAACTTCCTATGCTCAAAGCACGATCAATGGTTCATTCGTTTTTGGTGGTCTGACCAGAACTTATTCCTTTTACGTGCCCGCAATGTATGACGGCACACAAGCTGTACCTCTCATTCTAAATCTACACGGCTACACGTCAAATGGAACTGAGCAATCTTTTTATGCAAATTTCAAGAATATTGCAGATACGGCAGGATTTATCGTTGTCCATCCCGAAGGTACAATCCAACCGGGTACCACCACTACCCAATTCTGGAACGTAGGTTTTTTTGGTTCCAATGTGGATGATGTGGGTTTTTTAACCGCATTGATCGATACCATTTCGGCACACTATGCCATTGATCCTTCTCGGGTTTACTCAACCGGAATGTCAAATGGGGGTTACATGAGTCTGGAGTTAGCTTGTGAATCTTCCAGATTTGCTGCAGTAGCATCCGTAACAGGAAGCATGACCAATGTTATGGCAAACAGTTGTAATCCAGCAGCTCCCATACCTGTAATGACCATCCATGGAACAGCTGACGGGACCGTACCCTACAATGGGAACAGCAGCAGCATCTCCGCAGATAGTGTTATAAATTTCTGGGTCAACCGGGACGGATGTGTTCCATCCCCCAGCATCACCTCTGTACCCGATATTGTCACAACGGATGGCGCAACCGCCGAGCATTACGTCTATGCCACTTGTCAAAACGGTGTCACTATAGAACACTTTAAAATATTGAATGGTGCTCACACCTGGCCTGGAGCACCTGTGATCATTGGCACCACATGTATGGATTTCAGTGCGAGTAAAGAGATCTGGCGTTTCTTTAGCCAATATTCTAATCCCTCTGCTAGCTTATATGCTATGAAAAAACCGATGGTAAAATGTTATCCGAATCCTTTTTCGGAGCAAATTATGATCGATGCTGGCGAGGAACAAATTGAATCAGTGATTCTGACCAATCTGCGAGGAGAAGAATTGCCCATACAGATGGAAGGCAACAAGATCTCCACTAATCATCTTAGCGACGGAATGTATTTACTCACTTTAAGAACTTCCAATGGCACTCAAAAATTAAAAATCATGAAACGTTCTGATAAATAGTTACTTTACCTTAACTTTGCCGAAAAAATAACCCTAACTACAAAATTTACAATCATGACCACCACTCAAATCGAAACCGAGATCGATGTACTCGAAGGTTTCAGTAAAAAAGGCGAAAGTTATTCCAATACAAACGGAAGTTTTGGCTGGAGAAACCCGATAAGGGAAGATACTGGAAGGATTCTACAAGGCTTGGTAATTGCATCCAACCCAAAGCGCATCCTGGAAATTGGCACAGCGCATGGACTTTCAGCTTTGTACCTTGTCAGAGGCATTTCAAACGATTCAGGAGCAACTATTGACACGATCGAATTCGATGAACTTGTCGCTACTGACACTCAAGAACGGTTTGATACTCTTAATGTACCTGTAAAAGTTTTACCTGGTGAAGCAATGCAGGTGATCGACACATTACAAGGTACATATGACATGGTCTTTTTCGACGCACAAAAGAGTCATTATTTTCAACAATTAAACTTATTGATTGAAAAAAACCTGATCCAAAAAGGCAGTATACTTCTGGCTGACAATGTGATCGACAGACAGGAAGAATGTCATGAATTTCTCAATTGGTTCACTGAAAACAACATCAATCATACGATCATTCCCACCGAGTGCGGATTGCTTGTAGCCACATTGTAAAACAAAACCACTCTTACGATGAGCAATACAACAAATCATGGAGGACTCAAATCCTTTGAGCCCACTATGACCATGAATGAGAAAGGATTCATTTATAAAACATGGAATAATCGCATTTATCCTCCATTTTACAACCCTGATGCTATTCGAGAACTACAGGAGACCTGGAATACCGATGAAAACGACATCTTTATTTGTACCCATCAAAAAGTGGGCACACACCTCACTAAGAAATTTGTAAGCGAAGTCTTACGGTCTTCTATTTCATATCCTGAAACAAACGGAATTCACAGCGGAGATATTGGACATGGAACCATTGCCTGGCCGGAAGTCATGATCTCACAGCATGGGATGGAACATTTTCAAAATCATATTGAAAATACCAAAGGATTTCCAAGAATATGGTATACCCATTGTTCGATGCACGATCTACCATTCAAGTCAGCACATCCTAAAACGCGATTTATTCATGTTTTCCGTGATCCAAGAGGAGCATTTGACTCACAATATCATTTTTACAAATCCCATCCCATGTTAGGAGTCAGCGAAGATTTAACGATGGATGAATTCGTGGAAATGTTCACCAAAGGAACCATGTATTTCGGAGATTACCACGAGCATACGCTGGAATGGATTGGCGGATGTAAAGGCAAGATCGATAAAGAAAATTTACTCGTATTGAAGTATGAAGATCTCGTGGAACGAAAAATGGAGTCGGCACGTATTCTTTGCCAATTTCTTCTTTCTGAGAATCTTCCGAATGAATTACAACTCGAACAGATCGTAGCAGCCACTGAGTTTAATACCATGAAAAAGGAGATCACTGAAAATCCTCAAAGTTTTCATTTTAATCCTCAAACCTTCTTCCGTGAAGGAAAGAGTTACGGTTGGATGGATAAACTTTCTACCGAACAAATTGAAAAAATTGATCAGAAAACAGCTCGCATTTGGGGAGAAAATAATTTAAATCACCCTGCTTTAATAGGAGTAAGAACGTTAGAACCTCTTGAATATGTCCTTGCTTAAAGATACGGAAGAGATCATTGTTCGCGATTTGGGAGCCATGAAACAAGAACTTGAGCTCACGAAACCGGATTTACTTTGGAAGGCAGAACCCGGTGTGATCAATTCTGTAGGAACCTTAAGTTATCACATTTGTGGCAACCTACGACATTTTATTGGGGCAACACTGGGGAATGACGGATACCTTCGCGACAGAGAAGCTGAATTCAACAAACAAGACCTAAGTCTGGAAGAACTTTTAGGCACGATCGATGAAACCATTGTTTCCGTTCAAAAAGCCTTTACGGTACTTACTGAAGCGGATCTTGAGAGAGAAATGCCGGATACTCCTCCTCAGCACAAAGGCCGTACCATTGGTTTTTTCCTGATTCAACTATGCTGTCATTTATCGCGTCATCGCGGACAACTGGATTACCTCAGAAGAATTTCGGCTGCTAGAATTTAATCAAGG
>CAIYQV010000058.1 GCA_903928365.1 uncultured Flavobacteriia bacterium | reverse complement strand
TTTTAAAGACCATATTTCTTAAAGAATGCTTCTGCTTGTTTATCGGCAGGATCTAGTTCTTTCACAATGTTCCAGAATGATTTTGCTTTTGCAATATCTTTCTCAGTAGAGTTTACATAATAGTCACCCAAATATTTCGCAGACTCCATTACCAACGGCTTGTTGCTTTTTGAAGTACGCTCTTCAGGTTTTACCAATTCAATCACTTTTTCAAGATACGGTTTTGCCATCCATTTCTCTTTGTTCGGATCAAAGATGTAAGCACATCGTGCGCGGTAATATGCTGCAGGATAATAAGAAGGAGATAACGCAAGTACAGACGCATAAGCTGTATCCGCTTTTACATAATCCTTAGGTCCTTTGAAATACGCATTTCCCAGATCAAATTGCTCGGTTGCTGTCAACGCTCCACTTGCTTTTTTCGCTTCGTAAATGGCAATAACTTTATCATACTTCTTTTGTTTCGTATACAGTTTAGCAATATCCGGCGCAAGTTCTTTTGCAGCTTCTTCGTTCAAGGAAGATGCTTTTTCTAATTCAATAATTGCAAGGGAGTCACTTCCTGATTTTGAAAGGATTAACCCACGATACTTGTAGTCTTTATAGATTACCTTCTCGGCTGGAGCCATTTGGAAGAATCGATCTGAAGCAGATAGTCCTTTTTTCGCAAAATCCGCATCCTTACCACATTCGTAATAGGAGTAAACAAGCATTCGTTCCATATAGAAGTTATTGAATCCTTTTGCTTGCAATCCTTCGATCTCAGGAATGACTTCACAGTATTGTTTTCCAGAATACATTGCTGTCGCAAAGCGGTAACGTGCATCATCACTATTGTTTAATTCAAGGTACTTTTTCCAGTTCTCAATAGCCTTAGCATTTTGCTTGAACATCATATTTAATTCTGCATTTTCACGGTATGCAGGTGCATAAGTAGCGTCTAAGGTTTTGGCTTCCTGATAATATTTGTTTGCCTCTTCAAAGTTTTGTGCACGTTGGTACAATTTCGCAATCCGTACAATTCCTCGGGGAGACTTAGGATTGATTTCTAGTACTTTTTTGTAACTCACAATGGCGGGACTACCATTCGTAGGAGTTTTTTCCAACAACGCATCCCCTAGCAACAAATGACCGTCTTCGTTCTTCGGATCCAGTTTGGTGGCTGTTTCAAGAAGTGCGATGGCTTCATCCAAACTTTTGTTCTCAGATTCAATGTACGTTTCAGCAATGGCACGCATTACTTCAGCGTTTTTATTCTTTGTAGATGTTAATGCCTTTGTGAATTCTACTTTTGCGGCATCTTTATTTCCGTTGATCCAAAGCATTTTCCCTTTGGCAACGGAAGACATTGGAGAAACCAAATCCTTTTCCGCACCGATTTTCCAAATCAATAATGCCGAGTCCTTTTCTCCCCACTCATAGTAGTTCTCACCGAAATAGAAATAATTCACACCGGTTGGCTCTTTGGCCACCAATGCTTTGAATTCAGAAGAAGCTTCTGAAAAACGCTCGTTATCTGTTTTGTAAACGGCATCTTTTAGCGTTTGAGCCTGCAATCCTGTACAAAGAAGTGTGGCGAATACTGCAATTTTTTTCATTTTGATTCTTGTTGTTTTTACACTGTTGTTGGCATTAGCAATTGCCTTGCCAAAAATAACATTACTGATTCATTCTGTTTAAGACATCTTTGAATAAAAAACGTAGAGAACACCATTTATTGCGTATTGAGTTGAATCAACCTCACTGGTGCTGTTGCTGGAACCAGTGCAGATTTTGTGATGATGGTCTGCCCCTTCTCTCCAGTCATAAAAAGAACAAATCCTGTATGAATTCCTGAACGCTTCGCTTTGTTGATCATCCAGACCTCCCTTCTCAATGGATATTCTCGTGTGTAGATCACACCAGCGTATGGTTTAAAGAAGGGCTTGCTTTTGGATTCAGCTACACTCATGACCTTCAGTCCTTTTACAAAATCTTTGACGTCAAAGTCATCCTGATCACTAATCCAATTCAGACCAATCACGCCAAGTGCACTTTTATTCTTTTTAACATAAGCTATCACTTCTGCGTTCGATTTTACAGCGAAGATATTGACTGGTAAGTTTTTCTGGCCCACTAGCTGACGCAAGTAATTAAAGTTTGCCGAATTCACCTGATCGTAAACTACATTGATCTTTGTCTTTAATCCCGGCCAAATGGAATCTTTGCCCATGATGATTCTTTTCAAACGATCAACTGTTATGGCGGAGTCCGGATTTTCGGGATTAACGATCAACGTAACACCATCAAAAGCAATCCGATCACTTCTTACTTCAACGTTCTTTTTTCGAAGGGTCGCTTTTTCCTCTTCGGTAAAATCTCTTGAAATACAAATGGTCTTCACTTTATTAGCAAAAAAGTCATTAATGATCTCTCCTTCTGCCATGTAATCAGGAATAATATCAGCGTGGGGGAATTGACTTTCGAAGGTGTAAATACTGGTTTCGAATAATGGTTTGAATGACTCTTCGATCAGAATGGTTGCTTTACCCCGTCCATGTGTATCGGATTCAAAACCTAAATGACGTTCATTTGGTTCGCATGAGATCAAAATTACCATCAAGGCAATCAATGCGGAAACAAAAAAGGAATTCTTCATGAAAATGAGTTTTAATTTTTCTTGAGAAAAATATACAATCTGTAGGATCTATAGGCCGCATACAATCCTAATATCAGCGAGAACAACATTC
>CAIYQV010000057.1 GCA_903928365.1 uncultured Flavobacteriia bacterium | reverse complement strand
GATTGGTTCTTTGATAAAGAGCGTTCTGTTTTGGATGTGCGGATTTTAGGTATTGCTCCGGTTATTTATCAGGGTGGTGCCGTAGATGGTTACTCAGGTGCGAAGGAAGGTGGTAAGTATCAGATCCTATTCTGGCTTTATTTCCCTCATTGTCGTTTTGTTTTCAATAATTACTTTGTATACAATGATGCCAATGATGCGCAATGGATGAGTTTCGATGATGTTTTCTGGAAACGTCGCTTCACAAGTATCATGTACAAGGAGTCAAACGTGTACGATCGTCGTATCGAAAGTTACAGAACAGGAGTCGATGCACTTATGGAATCTGAAAAGATCAAAGAAGAAATTAGAACCGTTGAGCACGATGTGTGGAGCTTCTAACAACTATTTCAATTTTAAAATCCCTGCTTCGGCGGGGATTTTTTTTATCCTCAATTTTCATTTTACTTTTGCACCATGATAAATCTGGATCAATTAGGGGTGTTCTTACCGCAAGGATTTTTATTTAAAGAGGTAAGTCTGCAAATCAACCGTGGTGAAAAGGTGGGGCTTGTAGGTAAGAATGGTGCCGGTAAATCCACCATGTTGAAATTGATTTCCGGTATAGATAAGCCGACTGAAGGTCGAGTTAATAAACCAAAGGACTGTAAGATCGGTTTTTTATCCCAGGATATTTTGATTGAAACGGAACGAAGTGTTTATGATTATCTTTTTCTTTCGAATGAAGAACTTACAACTCTAACCAACCGAATCGAATCAGTCAATATTGAATTGACGACTAGAGAGGATTACGAAAGCGATTCCTATTTGGGATTATTAGATGAATTGAATGAGTTAAATCACAAATTTCAGCTCCTGGACGGATACCAATGGGAAGAGCGAATAACGGCAGTTCTTGAAGGCTTAGGTTTTGATAAAGTTGATTTCCCCAAACCTTTAAAAACATTCTCGGGTGGATGGAAAATGAGGGCAGAGTTAGCAAGAATTCTCGTCAATGCTCCCGATGTTCTTTTGTTGGATGAACCCACCAATCATTTGGATATAATTTCCATCGGTTGGCTCGAACGTTATTTACAACGCTTTGATGGTGCAGTGATTCTTATTTCGCATGACCGACTTTTTTTGGACAACGTCACCAATAGAACGATAGAGATCAGTCTTGGAAAGGCATTGGATTTTCCATTCCCTTACAGCAAGTACAAGTTAGTCAGAGAGGAAGAAAAAGAACGTCTGGAATCTGCCAAGAAGCAACAGGAAAAAGACATTAAGCACACGGAAGAATTGATTAATAAGTTCCGCGCAAAAAAAAATAAAGCTGCTTTTGCGCAATCCTTGATCAAGAAACTGGATCGCACTGAGCGTATAGAAGTCGAAAATGATACGATTGCAAAAATGCGCATACGTTTTCCATTAAGTCAACAGCCGGGAAAATGGGTGATGCAATTTGAGGATCTAGGTAAAGCTTACGGAGAAAAACGATTGTACAAAGGAGTTAATACAACGTTGGGAAGAGGTGAAAAGATCGCCCTTCTTGGTGCCAATGGTGTAGGAAAATCAACATTGATCAAACACATGCTTGGTCAAATCGAAGGAGAAGGAAAGGTGTTACTTGGACACAATGTGGAGGTGACTTATTTTGCTCAAAATCAGGCTGAGAATCTGGATGTAACAAAAACGATTTATGAAACGGTTGATGAAGTGGCGGTTGGTGAAATTAGAAGGGATATTCGCACAATACTCGGGGCTTTTCTATTCTCAGGTGAAGATGTAGATAAGAAAGTGGGAGTTCTTTCCGGAGGAGAACGAACGCGTCTCGCTTTATGTCAATTATTGTTCAGCCCATCTAATTTGATCATTTTGGATGAACCTACGAATCATTTGGACATTCAAAGTAAGGAAGTCTTAAAACAAGCCTTATTAAGATATGAGGGTACATTTTTAGTAGTATCGCACGATCGTGAATTTTTGGAAGGCTTGACGAACCGCATCTGGGATATAGAAGATCAGAACTTAAAAATCCATCATTTTGGAGTGCATGAATTCATGGCTCGGAAAATGAGCACGATGGAAATGACAGAACGCAAGGTAGAGTCACCAAAACCTGCAGAAAAAGCACAGGTTCAAATAGCACAAGTAGAAAATAAAGAGCAGAAGAAGAAACGCAACAGTTTACAAAATAAAGTGCGTGATCTTGAGAAGAAGATCAGTGATAAGGAGGAAGAACTCGATAAGATCCAGAATGAGTTAACAGAATTTGATTTCTCGTCAGAACGTAGTAAGGAGCTACTGAATGCGTATGAAGTAGCAAAGGCATCCTTGGATAAACTAATGGAAGAGTGGGAAAACCTTAGTCTTGAACTCGAAGAATTGAATTAATATTCGGATTTTCTGCGCGCTTTTTCGATACGTTTTTGTGTGCGTTTGTTCTTTTTTATGGACCTTCTGGCTTCCTTTGTTTGACGAGCCCAGAATTCTTTATACGCCTGTTTTTGAGCTTTTCTGGCTTTTTTTGCCTTCTTTTTATTTTGCTTGTTGAGAAGTTTTGTCGCTTCTTCTACCGTAGCAGGGGTATCATTCGCTGCTTTGGTCGACTTACACGAATGTATGATCGGTAAAAGACACACTAAAACAAGCATTATTTTCGTTGAACTCTTCATACCTTTGTCAAGCTTTATGAAATTACGGTTTATTTACATAGTGTTACTATTTTTTGCGGTTCTGGGCTGTAAAAAGAATTCGAATAACCCTGTGCCCAGTATTCCGTTCGATATTACGATCGATATTAATTTACCGAGTTACAGTGCCCTTATAGGAGTAGGTGGTTGGACTTATGTCAATGGGGGATCCAGAGGCATTATTGTCTACAGACGCTCGATTGACGAGTTTATTGCTTTTGACAGACATTCCCCCGCAGATCCCGAAGGAATTTGTGATCAACCTCTTACTCCGGATTCATCCAATTTTCTGCAGTTGAACGATAGTTGTTCCGGTGCTCGTTTTTCCCTTTATGATGGTAGTCCGATCAGTGGCTCTGATTATGGATTAAGGCAATACCAAACGGTTTACGCAGGTTCCAATCTTTTAAGAATATATAATTGACAGGTAGTATGAATGAAATTAAGGTTACGATCATAGACAGGGAAGGTATTTCTCATGAACTGGAAGGTCCAACAGATATGAACATGAATATCATGGAATTATGTAAGGCCTATGAGTTGCCTGTTCTGGGAGAATGTGGTGGTATGGCTATGTGTGCTACTTGTCAGTGCTACCTAGAGTCAGAAACGGACCTGCCTGAACAAAGTGATGCTGAACTGGATATGTTAGATCAGGCATTTTTTGTAAAACCCAACAGCCGTTTAGGATGTCAGATTCATTTGTCAGATGAAATTGATGGTATCATTCTGAGACTCGCGCCTGAGCAACATTAAATTAAAAGGTATAGCAGAGGCCTACATTTGCATTAATGATGGACCCTAGTCGGTGACGTGATACCGTTTGAATGGCAGCGCTTGTATAGTAATCATTACCCGAGTTGGTGTTAATACCTGAATTCTTTCCGAAGTTAAGCGTATAGCGAACCCCATAATTTAACAATAGGCTTTTCGAAAGAGGTGTTCTTACGCTAAGTGCGTACATCAGTACGTATTTTTTGATAGAAGTTAGATTGGCAAAGTTGATTGGATCCACATCGGATTTACTATCGCTGTATTTAACGGTTTCATAACCAAAATTCCCGGTGAAAGAGTCATATGATTCGATCTCATAGGTGTAATCTTTTTCTATAATCTTGGAGTTCGCAATACCAAACCCGATCTGATGTCCGATACCCATTGGTAATAGAGATTTCGAAGTGGCAAATTCTATCTTTGGGATGAAACTGGTGGTCACCACATTCAACAGTTCATGTTTACTGATTTGGTATGAATACCCACTGACATCCGTAATGGAATTACTCTCAGATCCTGCATTGGAAAAATCCTGTCCTACTTCAAAAAGTATGGCGGTGTTTCTTTTTACAGCATACCCAATTGTTCCGCGGAATCCATAGTTGAAGCGATCTTTTGTTTCAACCAACTTGTCACCACTTCGTTTGTAAGATGGTTCACCTGTAACGTCATTGACGAGGACATTGGAGAAAAAGGGGTAGTTGGCTAAGCCTTCCAACTGAACAATTGCTTTGTTGCCGTAATAACCATAGTCTTTTTGACCAAAGAGTGCAAAAGTGCTTCCAAGCAGGTAGATTAATGTGAAGTAAAATCTCATCGAATTAGTTGTTTGCGGTTGAGCTGAATTTTTTCAGAATGTCATACATGTGAGCGCCCAATTGTTGTTTTTTCGGCGAATCCTTGAAATAATAATTGATGCCACTTACGATCGATCCTTTTTCCAGGTCAAGCACGAGCACATTAATTTCCGTATTACTTCCTGTCAGAAGACCAACAGGAACATACACCAGAAGTGCAGGGTAAAATAACACAGAACTAAAAATACCTGAGAATGAAATATTCGGCGAATATTCATGCTCAACCAATGAGAACATGACTTTATTGGTTCCGAAATTAGTCTGAATGGTTTTTAATAATTGGTAATCAACAGGGAAGATCTCAATGTTTTCCTCGTCTGCCAATTGATTCAAAAGCGTAGTAAGCGTGCTTCTTTCATTGTATCCTTGCGTGCCTTTGGATGTCAGTGTTCTACTGTCGATGATATGAGCCGTAATTCCTGAAAGGTTTGCAGCATCTTGAATGGCTGTAGAAAAGTTCTCTTCCAGTTTTTCGGATTTCATATAATCAATAGATCCATTTTTATAACTAAGGACTATTGGTTCTACAACGATGACTTCATTCATCCCTAAACTGTACTGCTTTGTACGTTCCTCTCTGTCGTATTTTTTCTTTTCTGATCTTGAAAGAGAATTGTACGCATCCTTCTCTTTTTGTTTCTTTTCAAATGCCGATTTTTTCGAGCTGTACAGTTCTGTAAATAGCGGGTCTGAGAGAATGTCTGTGATTCCGTACAAGTAGAATTTACTGGAGTCGAAATTCTGCGCAAGGTCAGCATTTTTCTTATTTTTTATCCGGTCATATTTGGAATTATTCGACGGAACAGGATCTTGAGATTTAAGTGTGTCTGACTTAGATGCTTCAAAGTCCGCTGCCGCCTGTTGGAATGACTTTTTAGAATAATTCTCTGTTTTGAATTTCTCATTTTCGGCCAAATTGGCAACGAAACGATTGTAAATGGCTTGCAATTCCGGGTCATTCGGGGTCGTATTTACAATATCATGTAACTGACGAAGAGCAAGCGTAGTCATTCCTTCTTTATTCAGTTTTTTGAGAAAAGAATGTAATGAAGCAGATTCACCTTCGAGTTCAGAGGTCTTATCGACCGCTTTAGCGGCTATATTCTCTGATTTAAAAAGCATCAGGTTAAGCCATATCTGTGCTTTCATCCGTTTCAAGTATAGAGAATTCGGAAAATCACGTTCCAATAAGAATAAGGAATAAAGTGCGTCACCGTATTTAGCATCTAAGATGTCACAACGTACATTCTCAAAACGACAGATATTTCTGATTTCTTTAAATTGGTTTTCACCACAAAAGAACTGATTGTTGTCCCAGTTGGATAAAGCACCGATTTCAGCAGAAGCAGCTTCCTTTCGCTTTTTAACGTTCGGGTGAGTACTGTTCTCATCATCGTAATCCTCTTCTGCTTTGATCTCGTATTTTTTTGAAGGAAAAAGTGTTTCAGGAACATACCATTGGTTGGTGTTGAAATAGTTTTTCGGAAATTCAATTTCATCAAAAGGGAGGTAGCTATACATCAATACATCAAATGTTGACAAAATATCCTCTGAGGCATATCCTGCTGCATGGTAGCGAGCTATACCCAACTTGTCTGCTTCAAACTCGTTTTCCTTGGAGTGTTGACTCAGTTTGTTGATGCGATCGTAATTCTTTAATGTTCGACTTGTGGCGAGATCAAATGTTTCAAGGACATGTTTTTCTGCGTAATGTGAAATCTCGTGAGAAAGGATATACGCCAATTGTGCCTCGCTGGTAAGTTGTGCAATAAGACCTGTTGTTACGAATACGATTCCCTGATCTGTACTAAAGGCATTTGCTACATTCGATTTAATTGTATAAAACCGAAGTTTGGTTTGAAGCATGCCTTCATTTCTCAATAATTTATTCGCTACCTGTTGAATGTATTGAGTAACTGCATCACCGTAAACTACTATTCCGGAATGAAGGATTTCATCAATGGCATAATTGGTTCCTTCCAAAAATACGCGCTCTTGACCACCTTTTAATTCCTCACGGTCAACATCATCTTCCAGAATTTTGTTGTAGGTTTCTTTCGTAAAATCTGATGGAATTTCGCCACTTGAAAGCAACGTAACATAATTGTTGAAATCTGTTTGCGCTAACCCGCTAAATTGTAACCAGGAAAGCATGAGTAATAATAGGTGAAACCTTGTCATAGCTTTAAATCTTTTGGAACCAGGCATACTGGAATCGGTTCCATTTTGTGTTTGTTCTGCTGATGGAACTTACGGTAAATAGCCAATACTTCTTTCTCTCTTAAGGAAAGTGACTGTTCATCCCCTCTAAACTCCATTGCCCACTCTAATTCAGGGTAGGTAGCGCCTAACTGATCTTCGTCTGAGCGGCCGTCCCCCCATAATCCGTCGGTCGGTTTGGCAATGCGGATGGATTCGATCACTCCTAAATGCGCTGCCAACTCAAAAACTTCTGATTTCGTTAGATCAGCGATCGGGCTGACGTCTACACCGCCATCTCCATATTTTGTAAAGAATCCGACTCCAAAATCTTCGATTTTATTACCGGTTCCAGCCACAAGACAATTTTCTGATTGTCCAACTGCATATAAGGTCATCATACGAAGACGGGATCGTGAATTGGCCATCGCTAAACCGTGAGCCGCTGTGTTCTCCGGCATTTTTTCTTCAAAAGATTTGAAAATACCTGTCAAATCGATCGCATTACCTCGCACATTCGGAAAACGTGTCTCAAGGTCACGGATGTGATCAGCTGAACGGTCAAATTCTTCTGATGTTTGGCGGATGGGCATATTCAACAATACTACCTTTCTTCCTGTAAGAGCACAAAGCGTAGAGGTAACCGCAGAATCGATTCCACCTGAAATGCCAACTACAAATCCTTCAAGCGGACTTTGATTCAAGTAGTCAGACAGCCACCGTACAATATGTGCTTCAACGGCGTTACAGTTCACGATCAGAAGTTAAAAATTTAGAACAGAATGGAGACTTT
>CAIYQV010000056.1 GCA_903928365.1 uncultured Flavobacteriia bacterium | reverse complement strand
GGCAACCTACGACATTTTATTGGGGCAACACTGGGGAATGACGGATACCTTCGCGACAGAGAAGCTGAATTCAACAAACAAGACCTAAGTCTGGAAGAACTTTTAGGCACGATCGATGAAACCATTGTTTCCGTTCAAAACGCCTTTACGGTACTTACTGAAGCGGATCTTGAGAGAGAAATGCCGGATACTCCTCCTCAGCACAAAGGCCGTACCATTGGTTTTTTCCTAATTCAACTATGCTGTCATTTATCGCGTCATCGCGGACAACTGGATTACCTCAGAAGAATTTCGGCTGCTAGAATTTAATCAAGGATTAGCAGGAGGTAGAGCTTCTGCCTCCAATTCTTCCTCCGCCTCTTTAACAGGTTTAGGAGCGATTACCGGTTTGGTAAATTTCTGTTTTTGATACGGAAACAAGTCTGCCAATTCACCTGAGTAATAGAAGTCGAAGGATACCCCGCCAAACGTGTACTCTTTGTCTTTAACTTTAAATACGGAGCCTCCCACACCAGGATTTTTCTTTGGTTTTGACTTTTGGTAACCCAAATTGAACAGGGATGCAAAAATTTCAGGTCGTTCATCAATTGGAAAACCGGCCCGCTCCCATTGCATTTTGATCTGCTTAATGAATAAGGCCGTATACAGGAATGAATAATAATGATCCTTATACTGAGCCAAACGCTTCACCCGGAGACTCATCGTATCATGTACGGCGTGTTGAAAGACCTCCAGGGAATCAAAATCAAGCAGGTGTTCATATTCTTTACCTAGGTAATAGGCACTGGTTGAATCTTTGAGGTAGCGCTCGATCTTCATTGCCGTATTTTCCTTGATTCCAGTAGGACCAAAAGACATCATTGTACCAACTGACAAAGACTTCAAAGGAGCAATGTATTCTTTGAAACGTTCTCTTCTTGAATTAAATAAACGAACCTGTTCACCAACCAGGGCAGCTACGATTGTTCGAGCTTCTACACCCGCCACTTTTGCAGCAGAATCGATGTAAGGTTTATCCTTGCGGAGCGCTTCTCGAAAGTATTTCCATTCAGCTACATTCATCCATTCGTAGGCACTCAATGCGCTCACTTTTTCGCGACGATCATTTTTCTTCCCTCTCAGTTCCTTTAGAGCTGCCAGGTAATTCTTGTCAGAACGTAATCTGAGGTCTACAGCATCCAACATTTTCAGCGCTATGCGTTCATCGTTTGTCTTTTTATAGGCATTCAGTATGTATTTCGCATTGGTTGGATAGTAATCATTTAATAATACGATGCGATCAAGTACCTCAAAACGTTTTTTAACAAAGAACGTGCTATCCACTCTGAAAGAGAGGTCATACTTGTCGCTCATTTCCTGGAAATAACGATTGTTTACATCCAACTGTCCGCTTTCCTGAGTCAATTTAAACTTCATGGCTACATACACAGAAGCCAGAAATGCACCGTAAATCGCAAAAGAATACAAACCAATCAGGTAAGGTATTTTAACCCACTTTTTCGCGTAAACGCGTTTGATCCACATAGTTTTTTAAAATGTTACGATAGTTTGAAACGGAAATTGGCGCAAATGGTTTCGAAGCCTTGCAGGTATTTTATGACAAGTAGTTCTGGTGGTAATGGACCAATCCTTCGATTGGTTTTTGAATGATCTTTCCTGGCGTTATACCCTGTTGGTTACATGCTCGTTTCAGCTCTTCGGAGAACAAAAATGCGATCGAGCCGATGTAATGAACCTTCATACTTTTAAAGTCTGGATAAGCGCAGACATGGATTTCATTAAATTTTCGAAATCCGTTAAAGATTAATTCTTTGATATAGGGATGTGATGCATTCTTTACTGCAAATTCCATGAAAGATGCGAGATACGTATTTGGATAAGGTTCTTTGTATACCCTTGATATAACCTGTTCTTTGTTTAAATTATAACTCGTCTCAAACAGATACTGGAGTTCATCCGGTAAACGGCCATAAAGAAACTGGGCGAGTATTTCTTTGCCAAAATAAGCACCTCCCCCTTCATCCCCAAGGATATACCCCAATGAAGGAACAGCCTGAGTGATCTTTTCCCCATCGAACATGCAAGCATTGGAGCCGGTCCCTAAAATACATGAAATGGACTTTTCCCCTTCAAAGGTAGCGAACGCGCATGCTGTGAGGTCATGATCCACGCAGATCTTTGCATTTTGAAAAATCGCATTTAAACCTTTTTTCACTACTTCATTTCGTTCAACTGAAGAGCATCCTGCTCCATAAAAATAGATTTCTAGCACTTGGTCCGCTAAAGCAAAAAGGTCTTCATTAGAAGCGATTTCTTTCTGAATAAAATCAGAACTATGAAAAACAGGATTGAATCCCTTCGTTTGAAATGTCTTTTGAGTTGGCAAACCCAATAATACCCAGTCACTTTTGGTGGATCCACTGTC
>CAIYQV010000055.1 GCA_903928365.1 uncultured Flavobacteriia bacterium | reverse complement strand
GGAAATATATACCTGGAATGACTTTGAAAGTGGGAGGGAGTTATTCGCCTTCAGACAATTCTACCATTTACGCAAACGCCGGATATTTAAATCGAACCCCTCAATTTAGTAATGTAATAGATAACAATTTTAATCGGTTTTTCGAGGAAATATTGAATGAAAAAATTCTTGCTTTGGAAGGTGGATATAATTTTGCAAATTCAATATTTGGTTTAAATCTTAATGGATATTTTACTAATTGGCAAAATAAACCAATTCCTTTTGGTGTTTCTGTTACTGATCCAAAGGATCCTGATCAAAAGATTTTTGTGAACATAAATGGTATGGATGCGATCCACGTTGGGGGGGAACTGGATATGGCATGTCAATTCAATAAGAAATGGTCAGGTGAGTTGATGTTTTCTTATGGAAATTGGATTTGGAATTCACAAGAATCAATTTTTATTCCTCAATACGATAGTTTAGAATTTAATTTTGACGCAAGAGGAGTACATGTTGGCGATGCTGCTCAGACCTCGTATGCTATTGCCGCTCGCTATGAACCATTTAAAAGAACTTATTTCAAAGTCCAATTCCAGTATTTCGACAGATATTATTCTGACTTCAATCCATTTGAGCTTAGTGGGGAAAACGGAGGAAGAGAAGCATGGAAGATTCCATCTTATTACCTGGTAAACCTATTTGCAGGATACAAATGGGATCGTCCGAAATATGCATTGGTGTTTTCAGGGAATGTCGTTAACTTGACGGACCTTGGGTCACTATGGAATGGAACTAAATTAAGAAACAACTTTATCGCGGAAGCATCTGATAATGGAAATGCTCCATATGCAGATTCCAACGCTCAGTCTGCTACGGTGATGTTTGGCGCAGGCTTCCGATTTAACCTTTCAATGGCCTTACAATTTTAAAATTCAATTATGAAAAGAGT
The DNA here is from genome assembly GCA_903928365.1 of uncultured Flavobacteriia bacterium. Lineage (GTDB taxonomy): Bacteria > Bacteroidota > Bacteroidia > Flavobacteriales_D > Crocinitomicaceae > M0103. Next base: position 4,071 of record CAIYQV010000055.1, on the reverse strand, counting down.
CTTTACACTGGTAAGTTTAATTGCAATTTCCTTTATAGGGCGCAGTCAGGCTACAATCTCCGATGCCCGCCAGATGGGAATTGGACAAACAGTTACCGTACACGGTGTGGTTACCAACGGGTCAGAACTTGGCAGCATCCGTTACATTCAGGATGCGACTGGTGCTTTGCCGGCTTATGGTTCAAGCCTAAGCAGTGTACAGCGTGGTGATACTATTACTGCGACAGGAGTGCTTTTTGATTTTAGTGGATTGTTGGAAATTTCTCCGACAAATAGTTTTACGAATCATGGGAATGCGGTTGTCAATCCCACGCCCTTAGTAATCCCGATTACGAGTGCGAGTGAGTCACTTGAAGCCCAACTGGTTCGTATCGATAACGTGACTTTTGTTACTACCGGTACCTTTGGCACAGCAGGAAGCAACACTACAGTTCAGATTACGGATGGGACCAACACGTTTGATGTTCGTATCAATTCCACTACCAATATAGACGGTACGGCAATTCCAACAGGTGCTGTTTCGGTGGTCGGATTGCTTGGACAGTTCAACGCGAACTACCAGTTGATACCGCGTGATTTGAATGATATTTTTGCCTACGTTGCACCAAATCAGGAGATCAATGTAAAACTGAATGGTACTACCGTATTGAACAATGGTACCTATGTCGTTGGAAATACCGCATCTACACCTCTTGTTATTGAGAATGCTGGTGTAGGTTCCCTTTCAGTATCTGGAGCTACTTTTTCGGGAACAAATGCGGCTGAATTTTCAACTACGGTGGCAGCAGGAACTGTCGCTGCTTCCGGTTCGAATTCATATACGTTGAACTATGCGCCGACAGGAACAGGAACACGTGTTGCTACATTGAGTATTGCATCCAATGACCCGGATGAAAACCCGTATGTGATCAATTTAATAGCAGTAGGTACGGATGGCTTGGCAACGCAGCCCACTTCCAATCCTTCTAATCTGACATTCCCATTGGTGGAAGCTTATACGGTTGGTGGACAATATGCGGCAGGATCAAACGCTGAAAATTACCTGGTTCTTTGGAAAACGGGTAGCCCTATTACGGCTGTTCCAGTAGACGGGACCACTTACAAAAGAGGTGATTGGTTGGGTGATGCAAAAGTGGCTTATGCCGGTTCAGGAACATCCTTTACACCACGTGGTGTGATTGCCAATCAGCCTTATTATTTTGCAGTGTATGCGTTCAATGGCCCGGAAGGATTTGAAAATTATCTAACAACATCTCCGGCGACAGGAAATACAACAAGTCTTGGGGCACAGATAGGAAGTTATTACAGTGGCATCAATGCAAGTTCTTCCACCTTACTTTCTGACTTAACTGCATTGATCAACCCGCATACGTTCATTTCGTACTTCAATTACAAGCAAACAATGATGAACCAGTTTGAGGTGAAGGATACCACAGACGGACAGTCTTTCGTGACTTGTGCCTATTCTGGAGAGAATAAAGTATTTACAGACCCATTTGACTGGACAGCCCAAGGTTATTCAAGAGAACATAGTTTTTGCCATTCATGGATGCCAACCTATCCATGTGATAGTCCGGAGGCACCTGAATATACAGACCAGCATAACCTTTATCCAACCAATCTGGTAAATGCGAACACGCCAAGAAGTAATTTGGCAATGATGGATGTAACAGGTACAGTGGTCTTCTCTTACCTAGAAGGTAAGGTAGGGTATAATGGTTCTCAATTGGTTTTTGAGCCGAGGGCTCAGCAAAAAGGAAATGCAGCTCGTGCGATATTCTATATGGCGACATGCTATAATGGTATTTCAGGTAATAACTGGCATATTCCACCAACAGCGGCATATCCATCCATTCTTCAGAGTGAAGCATCATTAAAAACATGGCATTTTAACGACTTGCCGGATAATTATGAAATTGCTCGAAATGAATATGTGTACAGTATTCAGGGTAACAGAAATCCCTATGTTGATTCAGTTGATTTTGCGTGTTACGTGAAATTTACAGATATGACCTATGATGCTTCAGGTTGTCTTTCTGGATTAACTGAGAAGTTGGATGCAAACTTTGTGGTATTCCCTGTTCCAACCAATGATAAGATCTATGTTCAGGTGAACGGCACAGAAATCCTTTCATGGAATTTAACAGATATGCAGGGAAGGACAGTGGCATCAGCTGATCAAACCAATCTCCCTGTGCTGGTTCTTGAAGGAAGTACTTACAAAGCTGGAACGTATGTGATCCAGGTCGAAACACCTTATGGTACGGCTCAACGTCAGTTAGTGATTGAATAAGGATGAAATACCTTTTTATATGTTTATTGGGAGCAGGTCTTTGGGCCTGCTCTTCTGTTAACCAGGCAACAGTCACATCTGCTAATCTGAAAGTTGCAGGATCAGGAGCGAATAAAATTGATTCGCTTGTTCGGCCTTATCACGATACTTTACTAGCTGAGATGGGTGAAGTGATTGCGTTTTCCTCTCGGGGTATGATAGCCCAGCGACCAGGTTCAGATCTGATGAATTGGGTAGCAGATGCGGTTTTTGTCAATCAAACGAAAACGGTGCGTTTGTCTGAACCGGTTATTTGCCTTTTAAATACTGGAGGAATTAGATCAACCATCAACAAAGGGGAAATCACACTTGCAGATATGTTTAAATTAATGCCGTTTGATAACGAGATCGTTTGGGCTCGAATGCCGATTTCTGCGCTTGCGGATATCGAGCATTTTATCAAAAGCACAGGAGGAGAACCCCTTTCTAATGCATCCATCGAAAAAGGGAAATTACTTTTAAATGGCATACGTCCTGAGACGACGTCATTTATTGTGATCACCTCAGATTATTTGGTAAATGGAGGAGACAAGGCCACGTTTTTCAGCAAACGATTGGAGGCTAATTTTACAGGGAAGCTAATGCGAAACGCATTAATTGAGGAAGCAAGAGAGCAAAAAGAGCTGCAGATCGATACGGTAAGTCGCATCCATTTTTAATTCAGACAGAAATGAAAAGGAGAACATTCATTCGCCATACTTCTTTGACTGCAGGAGCATTATGGATAGGTCCGTCGGTTTATGCAGGAGAACATAAGTTAGCCAAGAAAATCACCATTCTTCACACGAATGATACGCATTCGAATATTGATGCTTTTCCATCGAATCATGCGAAATACCCTGGATTGGGAGGAGTGGCCAGACGTTTTGATCTTTTTCAAAAGGTGAGAGCTGAGGAATCCAATGTGATTGTGCTGGATTCAGGAGATATCTTTCAGGGGACCCCTTATTTCAATAAATATGGTGGTGTACTCGAAATGAAAGTGATGAGTGAATTGGGTTATGATGCCGGCACGATGGGTAATCATGATTTTGATGCCGGATTGGAAGGTTTTCTGAAAGCAAGGCAGCACGCAAATTTTCCATTTGTTTGTGCCAATTATGATTTTTCGGAGACGATACTAAAAGAGCAAACACAGAAGAATACCATACTTGAACGTGGAGGTCTTAAAATCGGTGTTTTTGGTATCGGAGTGGAATTGAAGGGCCTCGTTCCTGATTCGAAATATGGCAATACGAAATACCTTGATCCCATTCAGGTAGCAAATGAGCAAGCTGCAGAATTAAAGAAAAAAGGTTGTGATCTGATCATTTGCCTGTCACATCTGGGTTTTGAATATCCGGATGATAAAGTTTCTGACAAGGTTTTAGCTTCAAAAACGAGTGGAATTCATCTCATTCTTGGTGGTCACACCCACACCTTTCTGGATAAACCATTTGAGACAAAAAATCTTTTAGGGGATATTGTTTTGATCAATCAGATGGGTTACGCCGGAGTACAGGTAGGTCGTTTGGATTATTGCCTGGAAAAAAAGCGTTTTATTACCCATCAGGTCATGGATGTGAAATAAAAAACGCCGGATTTCTCCAGCGTTTTAGTTCTATGGGATAAATCAATTACAAGTGGATCACTTCGCCATACGCAGCGGCAGCAGCTTCCATGATTGCTTCTGACATGGTAGGGTGCGGGTGAACCGTTTTGATCAATTCTTCACCGGTTGTTTCCAGTTTACGAATAGC
>CAIYQV010000054.1 GCA_903928365.1 uncultured Flavobacteriia bacterium | reverse complement strand
TCGTCACCGGCAATATGAATAGGTTTATTTTTCAAAGGTCACCGGGGTAAAGGAGTGTTCTGATCCCATTCGTTTTAAAAACCGGAAATGGCCTTTCAGTGATTGATAATAGGGCATTTCAATATATGTGAGGCCATGTTTTTCGGCTAGTTCCCTAAATATTGGAAGGATGTCAAGATAATGTACATGACATACATTGGGCAGAATGTGATGCAGGGCGTGCGCATTAAAACCACCTAATGTCCAGTTGAAAAATACACTATCAGCATTGTAGTCTACTGAAGTGCGCATTTGCAATTTAGGCCAGCTCATTGCCATTTGGTTTTCAGTTATTGGTTCGGGATGCTCCACATAATCAGATAAATGTGATACTCCCAGCACGGCAACAAATACAATGGAAACCAAAAAATGATTTAGAATAAACGCTAAGAATACTGTTTGCCATCCAAACGGTAGGAGGTAGATCGGCAATACAATCATGTAACCAATGTAGGCAATTTTAAAAAAGAACAGTTTGACGATTTCCCAAAAAGGAATCTTTATTTGGATCGTACGACTCGACACATTGAAGATCATCAAGGTTTCACGGAATAAGAACCAGTTGATGGAATAAAACAAATAAAGCAAGGGGGCATATACGTATTGATATTTGTGGAACCACTTCAGTTCTTGTGTTTTCGTCATTCTGAAAAGTGGATTATTCAATACATCGATATCACTACCTTCCACGTTGGTGTAAAGATGGTGCGATTCATTATGGTGTTTTCCCCATACATAGGCATTGTTCCCTTGAAGATTGAAACTCAGGGAGAATAGAACCTTATTCCAGAATTTGCTCTTAACAGCGGCACCATGACATGCATCATGAGATACATTGAACGCGGTCATGAGTACAAATAAGCCCATTAATACATAGTAAAGGTAGAACTCCATTCTAGTATCGGATGTCATCATCAGCCAATAAAAAAGAGCGTCCAAGCCGAAATACAAGAAAATCTTGAAATACATCACCTGATTACCTGTTTTCGAAAGGTTGTGTTTCTGGAAATAGTTTTCGATTTGTTCGTTCAGTTCTTTATAGAAGGCTGAACCTTCGTCCTGCGTGAATTTTAAACGTTGCATGATGTAAAGTTAAAGCAAATTACAAAGCACTTTTATTATCTGTCTAATCAAAAAGATCTGTAGAAAGGTACTTGTCTCCACGATCACAGATGATGCATACCACCACTCCTTCTGAAAGATCTTGGATGAATTTTAAAGCAGCAGCGACTGAACCCCCACTACTCATTCCTCCAAAAACACCTTCTTCTGAGGCTAATCTACGGGCCATATGACGTGCTTCCTGTTCTGTTACCTCGATGATACGATCAACTCGTTCTGACTCAAAGATGCCGGGAAGGTATTCCTGCGGCCATTTCCGAATGCCGGGAATTTTAGCATTGTCTGCGGGTTGAGCGCCGACGATCGTTATGTTCGGATTTTGCTCCTTTAAATACCTCGATACGCCCATGATGGTTCCCGTGGTACCCATTGCTGAGACAAAATGTGTTACCTTCCCCTCTGTATCACGGTAGATCTCAGGTCCGGTAGTTTTGTAATGCATTCCAGGATTATCCGGATTGTTGAATTGATCGAGAGAGATAAAGCCGTCATTTTCAACTTTCGATCTGGCATAATCGATCGCCGACTCCATGCCTCCGGCTTCAGGTGTAAGTGTCACTACTGCCCCATAAGCTTTCATAGTCTGAACACGCTCGCGGGTGGAGTTTTCAGGCATCACCAGTTCTATGTGTAGTTGATAGAGTTGAGCAATCATTGCTAATGCGATTCCTGTATTACCACTTGTTGCTTCGATCAGTTTGGAATCCGGTTTGATCAATCCCTTTTCTATACCACCTGAGATGAGTCCATAGGCTGCACGGTCTTTCACACTTCCTCCGGGGTTGTGGCCTTCTAATTTTGCCAGCAGTTTCACTTTTGGATTTGGATTGATGCGGCTTAATTCAACCAAAGGAGTGTTTCCAATAAAATCCAGTAGTTTAGCCATGAGGTTTGCCTTTTTGAATGATCAATTCGGGTTGGTGGTAGACCGTGGAGTAGGGGTCGATGCTTTCTGTTAGCCAGACATTCCCTCCGATGACAGAATGGTGTCCGATGCTTGTTCTGCCTCCCAGTATAGTGGCTCCCGCATAAATGACCACATGATCTTCGATGGAAGGATGACGTTTGGTTTCCGCCATTTCTTTTTTGACGCTTAGTGCTCCAAGTGTCACTCCCTGATACAATTTGACGTGGTCTCCGATGACCGTCGTTTCACCGATCACCACTCCTGTTCCATGGTCGATAAAGAACCACGAACCAATTTTTGCACCGGGGTGAATATCAATTCCTGTTTTACCGTGGGCCAGTTCGGTAAACATCCTTGGGATGAAAGGAACATTCAGCTTGTAAAGTTGATGCGCAATCCGGTAGATCGCAATGGCATAAAAACCGGGATAGGTTCGCATTACTTCATCCACTCCCTTTGCCGCTGGATCACCTTGTTCGATGGCTTGTGCATCTTTGAGCAGGAGTTGGTAGGTGTCTTCCAGTTTTTCAAAGAAAGTATGTACAGTGCCTTCGATAGATCCCCTGAAGTCCTTTTCAACATGTATGAGCAAAATACGAAGTGCCGATTGTACTCTTGTGACTTCTTCTTCCAGTTGATCACTGAATTGAATCGGTTTATTGCTGTATGCCGGAAACAGAATTCCCAGAATAGTATCCACAAATTGTTCGATCAACTGTGGCGAAGGAAGGTTTTTTCGCTCAGCATGTTGTTCCAGCAAATGTCTCTTGAAAGAAGGATCCATTTTAATGAATTACGCCTGCGGCGACGGTATTGTTCGTGTTCTCATTGATTAGAATGAATGCCCCGGTCTTACGGTTCTTCTGGTAGGAATCGTAGCTGATTGCCTCTGCCGTTTTGATGGTTACTTTGCAGAATTCATTCAAATTCATCGTGCCATCAGAGGGTTTGTCCTCGAAGGAATGGATGTCGATTGTAGCGTCTACTTCTTTCACTACTGCTTTCGAGCGGAAACTGTTCTGCTGAAGCACTAACTTTTGTCCGCTTTGGAACGGTTTATTATCCATCCAGCAAAGAGTTGCTTCGATGGTGTTCTCTACATTTGGTACTTCTGATGTTCTGACAATACTGCTGCCACGACTCAGATCAAAATCTTCGCTCAGGTGAATGACTACCGGTTCTCCCGCGTGTACTTCTTCCACTTCCTGCTCATATTTCTCGATTTTTTCAATTGTGGTATAGGCTTCCATGGGTAAAAGTTGCACTTTATCGCCTTTTCTCAACGTACCGCTCAGGATACTTCCTGCATACCCACGGTAGTCGTGAAGTTCATCTGTTTGTGGTCTGATCACATATTGCACCTGAAAACGAGCTTCTTGCGCATCTTCTTCGTGGGCGATCTCCACATTCTCTAAAAACTCGAACAACGAACCTTCCTGATACCAGCTCAATTTCTCTGATGCATGTACAACGTTATCTCCGGCCAACGCACTGACAGGAATGAAGGACACTTTTTTGAGACCGATCTGTTTCGAGAATTCCTGATAGTCCGATTTGATCTGTTCAAACACCTCTTGTTTGTAATCCACAAGGTCCATTTTGTTCACGCAGATCAAAATGTGAGGAATACCCAAAATACCTGAGATGATGCTATGACGTTTGGTTTGGTCCGTAATCCCATTACGCGCATCGATCAAGATGATCGCCAGATCCGCATTGGATGCCCCGGTGAACATGTTTCTCGTATACTGTGCATGGCCTGGGGTGTCTGCTATGATGAACTTACGTTTCTCGGTAGAAAAATACTTGTAAGCTACATCGATCGTGATACCTTGTTCACGCTCCGCACGCAACCCATCGGTGAGCAATGCGAGATCAATGTCCGTATCGACACCGGTAGATTTACTCTGTCGTGTCAATGTTTCAATAATATCCGTAGAGATCGACTTGCTG
>CAIYQV010000053.1 GCA_903928365.1 uncultured Flavobacteriia bacterium | reverse complement strand
TTTTTTGAACACCGCAAACGCAAAGGGTTTACCGAGTTTGAATCCATTCAGATCATGCGCGAACGGAATCACTTCGGAGCGATGATGGTCGAGTTGGGAGATGCTGATGCAATGATCACTGGCCTTACCAGAAGTTACCGAAACAGTGTGAGACCAGTACTTCAAACCATTGGTCTGGAAAAAGATATTCATACGATCGCCGGAATGTACATTCTGGTTACTAAGCGTGGACCTTTATTCCTTGCCGATACCACGATAAACCTCAATCCAAGTGCGGAACAGATCGCGGAGATCACCGCTAATGTGGCAAAGACCATTCGAAAGTTCAAAGTAACCCCTCGTATCGCCTTGTTGAGTTACAGTAATTTTGGATCATCGATCGGTCCGGATGCTGAAAAAATGGGTAAAGCGGTAGAGATCCTGCATGAAAAATATCCGAATCTGGTGGTAGACGGGGAGGTTCAAGCCAATTTTGCATTGAATAATGAACTGATGATGGAGAAATTTGCCTTTTCTCAGCTCGCGAATAAACAAGTTAATACGTTGATATTCCCTAATTTGGCCTCTGGAAACATTGCTTATAAATTGCTTCAGGAAATGGTCGAAGGTGATGCCATCGGTCCCGTACTGGTTGGTTTGAAAAAATCGGTCCACGTCCTGCAGTTGGGGTCTTCTGTGAGAGAGATCATCAACATGGTGAAAGTGGCAGTTGTTGACGCTCAAAATAAATAAGCAATGATCGGACATCTGAACGGTAGACTGGTTGAGAAGAATCCTACTGAGGTAGTGATCGAATGTGGAGGTGTTGGCTATGAAGTGAAGATCTCCTTGCATACCTTCTCTGCACTTGGATCAGAAGAAGGGGTTAAATTGTTTACGAAATTGATCGTTCGTGAGGATGCGCATGTTCTCTATGGATTTGCCTCAAAAGAGGAACGAGAAATGTTCAATCATCTGATCTCTGTTTCGGGGATTGGACCGAATACCGCTATGTTAATGCTTTCTTCCCTTATTCCTGATGAAATTGCACATGCCATTCAGTCAGAAGATGTGCGAACGATCCAGAGCATCAAAGGTATTGGTGCAAAAACAGCCCAGCGAGTGATCATTGATCTCAAGGACAAAATGTTAAAATTGACATTCAGCACTGAAAATATTTTCAATGCGAACAATACCCATAAGTTTGATGCGTTAACTGCATTGGTCTCATTAGGCTTTGACCGTAAGGCTGCTGAAAAAGCACTTGATAAAATAGCAACAGGCGAAGAGTCCGTCGAAAAATTGATCAAGGAAGCATTGAGAATACTGTAAATGAAAGAGGGAAATAAACGATATACTACTGAATTGTGGAGACAGCTACTCCTCTGTTTTGTTGTAGGCTTGACCGCCACGTCTGTTCCCTTTGCTCAGGACACCTTGGTTTATCCCATTGAGAATTATTCGGACCCTACACTTACAGAGCCGCAGAGTTTCGATCTAGGTGATCCGACTTCAGTCAAGCAGACGATTGTTTATGACCCGGTAACCGGAACGTATGTCTTCAGAGAAACAATAGGGGAGGGATTAAATTATCGCAACCCTTCCATGATGACCTTGGAAGAATACCTTGAGTATGAGCAAAAGAAATCTCAAGGTCAGAACTGGAAAGACCGGATTGATGAACAAACGGCTCAAAGTCAGCCGATGGAATTTCCTATTAAGATCGGAAGTAAGGCATTTGAGAATTTCTTTGGTTCTGATCAGATCACGATTCGTCCTCAGGGATCGGTTGAACTATCCTTTGGCGTTAATTCATCTCGTTACGATAATCCGATTCTGCCTGTCAAACAACGTAAGATCACCCGTTTTGATTTCCAGCAGCAGATCCAGTTAAACCTGGTGGGGCAGATCGGTACCAAGCTCAAAGTTGGTACAAGCTACAACACACAAGCGGCATTTGATTTTGACAACATTTCCAAGCTGGAATATACCGGTAATGAAGATCAGATCATGCAGAAGATTGAATTGGGGAATGTAGCCATGCAATTGCCGACTTCCTTAATCCAGGGATCTCAAACCCTATTCGGGGCAAAAACACAGTTGAAATTTGGTAGGGCTACTGTCGATCTAATTGCAGCATCATCTAAAGGTAAACGACAAGAAATTAATATTTCAGGTAAGGCGCAAGTTCAGAAATTCGAATTGTCTGCAGATAATTACGAGCAGAACAGGCATTATTTTGTCAACCTCTATCATCATGACCATTATGATGAAGCCATGTCCACGGTTCCAATAGTTGGTTCTTCTGCTTACATTACCCGAATGGAGGTTTGGTTAACCAACCGAACAAATAGTACAGAGAATACGCGAAATGTCATCGCATTCTCGGATCTTGGAGAATCCAAGCAGGAGAATTGCCAGGGAAATCCGGGTAATTACTCCCTTGTTGAACTTCCTGATAACGACCATAATGGTTTGTATGAATGGGCTGCCAATCAACCTCTGGTTCGAGGATTCGCGAATTCGGTAGCTGCGTTGACCAACCAGGTAACTGCACCGGGTCCTTTTCAGCAGGCTGTTCATTACGAAAAAGTAGAAAATGCAAGAAAACTGACCGAGCAGGAATATACCTACAACGCATTGTTAGGATATATTTCCCTGAATTTGCCTCTGAATAACGATGAGGTGTTGTCTGTGGCATACGAATACACGTATCGGGGTGAAACGTATCAGGTGGGTGAATTCTCTACGGACGGAGTGTCTGGTCAACAGGCTTTGATTCTTAAATTGCTGAAACCAACCATCACCAATCCCAAGAATAAGATCTGGGACCTGATGATGAAGAACGTTTATTCCATTGGTGCTTATCAGGTTGATCAGATGGGTTTCCGCGTGGATCTGCTTTACAACAATCCGGAAACTTCACTGCTTGTTCCATTCTTCCCGATGACGGGTGTGGATGATAAACAGTTGGTGACTCTCCTGGATATGGATAAGTTGAATCAGGTTAACCAGCCATTTTCAGACGGGGTTTTTGATTACGTACCGATCAATTACAACGGAAATAAAGCCGAAAATGGAGGAACGATCAATACCCGAAACGGGCGGATCTATTTCTCAACCATTGAACCATTCGGTAAAACGCTGGAGAAGAAATTATTGGATGCCGGTATTTCACCGGTGGTAGTGAATCAGGTGGCGTTCAAAGAATTGTATGATTCAACTAAAACGGCGGCGCAACAGATCCCTGCGAAGAACCGTTTCAGTTTCAAGGGAGAATACCAGTCTTCGGTAAGTTCAGATATTCCTTTGAATGCATTGAATGTACCTCAAGGGGCTGTAACTGTTACTGCAGGAGGAATTAAATTGGTAGAAGGAACGGATTATACGGTGGACTATAACTTAGGTCGTGTAAAGATCTTGAATACCGGTATTCTTGAGTCAAATACGCCTATCAAAATATCAATTGAGAGCAACTCGGTCTTTGGTTTTCAAGCCCGTTCCATGATGGGGGCTCACTACAATTACCGTTTCGGAGACAGGTTAAACCTCGGAGGTACCTGGATGCGGATGATGGAGCGTCCGGTAACACAGAAGGTGGATATTGGAAGCGAACCATTTAAGAATAACATTTTGGGTGTCGACCTTGCCTATAAAACGGAGCTTCCGTTCTTGACCAAAATGATCGACTTCCTGCCGGTAATATCTACAAATCAGAAGTCGACCTTGTCATTTAGCGGAGAATTTGCCCATCTGATCCCAGGTCAGCCAAAAGTGATCAATAAAGATGGCACCTCTTATATTGATGATTTTGAAGGAGCGCAAAGTACCATTGATCTGCGTTCGGTGACGGCTTGGCGTTTGGCATCAATTCCACAGGGACAGCCAGATATGTTCCCAGAGGCAAGTGCACAGGACCTGTCTGCCGGATTTAAACGCTCCAAAACCTGTTGGTACCTGATCGATCCGTTGTTCTATCAAAGTAATTCGCTTACGCCTCAGCACATCAAGGATAATCCGCAAATGTTGTCCGACAGCCGAATGCGTCTCGTGAATCAATCAGATGTCTTCCCGAACCTTCAGCAACAGTACGGCTCTGTGCCGAATATTCCTATTCTGGAATTGGCGTACTATCCTGTGGAACGCGGAATGTACAATTACGACACTACCAATACAGTGAATCCCGATGGAACGTGGGTTAATCCAGAAAATCGATGGGGAGGAATCATGCGATCTCTTTCGACCAATGACTTTGAGCAAACCAACATTGAGTTCATTCAATTCTGGGTCCTGGATCCTTTCAATGAGGATGCAGAAAATGTAAATCCTTCCACGCAGCATTCCGGAGGAGATCTCTATTTCAATCTGGGGAATATTTCAGAGGATGCCTTGCCGGATTCACGAAAGAGTTTTGAAAATGGACTTTCACCCACTGGGAGTTCGATAACGGATGACATGGACACGACTAAATGGGCTCGGATTTCTACCCAGCAAGTTGTGGTGAATGCTTTTGATACGGATCCTGCTTCACGCATCAATCAGGATGTCGGAATCGACGGTTGGAATAATGATGCAGAACGCATTGCCTTTCAGAATTATGTGAATTGGGTCAATAACAACCCCACGCTGGACGCTGCGACCAAGGCAAAAATGATCTCAGACCCGTCGAATGATAACTTCAACTTTTACCGCGACGATAATTACGATACGCAACAATTGAATATCCTTCAACGATACAAGGCTTACAATGGAATGGAAGGAAATTCACCAACCACTGAAATGTCAGATACAGCCAATGTGGATGGTTACCCTACTCAGGCCACCAATATGCCGGACCTGGAGGATATTAATCAGGATAACAACTTGGCGCAAACTGAGGCCTATTTCCAGTATCATGTCAGCCTGAGGCCGAATGAAATGAAGGTAGGGCAGAATTACATTACGAACATTCAGGAACATCCGAATGGAACAAAAACGGAAAAATGGTATCAGTTTAAAATTCCAATTCGTGAATTTGAGCGCAAAGTCAATGGCATACTTGATTTTCGTTCAATTCGTTTCATGCGTATGTATCTTAAGAACTTTGACGAAGAGGTCTTACTACGTTTTGCACGATTGGAACTTATCAGAGGTGAATGGCGGCAGTACAGAGAAGATCTCACTCAACCGGGAGAAAGTGTTCAGACAGATCCCAATCTAACCTCCTTCAATATTTCAGCGGTAAACGTGGAGGAAAACGATCAGCGAAGTCCTGTGAAGTATGAAATTCCGCCTGGAATCACACGTGAGGTCGATCCGTCTCAAACCTACCAGCGCCAGTTGAATGAACAATCACTAGTGCTTGATGTATGTAACTTACAGGATGGAGATGCGCGTGCAGCGTACAAGAATGTCCAGTTCGACGTCAGGACATATAAAAAATTGAAAATGTATGTCCATGCGGAGGAAGTGTTGAAGACCATGCCGCTGAAGGATCAGGATCTCACTTTGTTTGTACGCCTCGGAACAGACTTCGTTGACAATTATTACGAATACGAATTGCCATTGTATGAGACGCTGTGGGATGCAACACTTCCGGAAGATATCTGGCCCGACGCGAATAATATGGAGATCGTATTTGACGATTTGTTAGGCTTAAAGAAAAAGCGAAATGATCTGATAGATGGAGGTAGCACGGCTGTTTCTTATGTGATCGAATACAGCGATGTTGATCCGGCGAACTCCAAGCGAAAGATCAAAGTAAAGGGAAGTCCCAACTTACAAGGGATCAAAACGATCATGATCGGTGTGCGAAATCCCGGAAAAAACACCAATACCACCTGGCCGGATGACGGAATGGCGAAGTGCGCGATTATTTGGATCAATGAATTGCGATTAACTGATTTCGTGAGTGAAGGAGGTTCGGCGGCAGTGGCACAGATGCAGGTCCAGATGGCTGATTTTGGAAATGTTTCCATGTCAGGGAATTATTCCGGACTCAACTGGGGTAGTGTGGAAAGCAGGGTGCAAGACCGACAGCGAAATGAGCGCATTGGTGTCGATATGAACTCGACGATGCAATTGGGTCAGTTCTTCGGGAAACGCACGGGGTTATCGTTACCATTCTTTTATGGCTATTCGCTTGGTGTGATCAATCCGGAATACGACCCCTTCAATCCCGATGTCAGATTGTCTGAATATGATTTGGCAACACGTAAAACCAAGGCCAGGGCAGGCCAGGATTTTACCGAACGCAAATCGTTTAACTTTACCAACGTTAGGAAGGAAGCAAAAGCCGGTTCTAAGGCCCATTTCTGGAGAATCTCGAACTGGTCTACTAGTTATGCTTATTCCGAAAACATGCATCGTGATTTTAACACCAATTACGATCGGACAAAGACATGGAATGGTGGATTGAATTACAATTATTCGTTCACGGCAAAACCAATTGAACCCTTCAAAAAGGCAAAATTCGTACAGAAATCGAAATGGTTGGCTTTGTTGAAGGACATGAATTTCTACCTCACACCAAAGAATATTTCCTTTACGAACGATTTATTGAGAACATACAATGAACGCCAGGTAAGAAATAACCTTGTGCCGGATTTTGAATTCAACCCGGTGTATGTGAAACGCTTCGGATGGAATAGAAATTACAATATCGGTTACGATCTTACTAAAAACCTAAAAGCCACATTCACAGCAACCAACAGATCGATTTTTGAAGAAGGAGATGGACGCGTAGATAAGAAAAACGATCCTCTGAGTTACCAGGTTTTTATGGATACCATTCGTTCACAGATGTCGACTTTCGGCAAGACAATGGACTATTCACACAATTACAGCGTAAACTATACACTGCCATTGGATAAGATTCCTGCGACAGACTGGGTAACTGCCAATTTCAAATACGGTGGAACATATAACTGGCAGCGCGCACCACTCGGACAATCGGAATTTGGAAATACGATCCAGAACAACCGAACGATCAATATGACCGTTCAGGCGAATTTTACAAATCTTTATAACAAAGTCCCGTTCTTTAAAAAAGTGAATTCAGATGGTAAAGGAGGCAGAGGAGTTGTCAATTCAAAAGATGTGGGTGGTCGGGTAGCCGGACAACAGAACAACCAGCAGGATAAAAAGGAAGAATTGAAACCACCGAAACCGGAGTCAGAAATGACGGAAAAAGAAAAACGTCAGTGGGAGCGGGAAAAGAAGAAAAAGGAACGTAAAGACAAACGTGAGGAAGCTTTCAAGAAAAGAGGCAACAAGGTGCATCCGGTAGCAGGTTTCATTGCGCGAGCACTTATGACGGTGCGTAATGTATCAGGAACCTATGCTCTGACGGATGGAACACTTCTTCCTGGCTACAATCAGGAGTCAAGTGTCCTTGGATTTAATAATAATTTCAGTGCCCCTCTGAGCGGCTTTGTTTTCGGTCAACAGCGTTATGATCTTTGGGGACGAGAAACAGGTTATAATATCGCGAATTCCGCTGCAACAAATGGTTGGTTGGTTCAAAATCAAGATCTGAACAAACAATACACGATGACGCACTCGCAGAACTTGAATCTACGTGCTTCACTGGAACCGTTAAAAGACCTTACGATAGAATTGACCGCTACACGCACCTATGGAAATAATTCCAATGAGTTTTTCCGATGGGATGAGGCGACGCAGGAATACCAGAGTCAAAGTAAAGTGGAAACAGGGACCCTCACGTACACGAATATTACAGTGGGATCTGCATTTGCTTTGATCAGCAAGGACTTCTCTTCTGCGACCTTCGAAAATATGCGTAATGGCAGAGAGGAAGTTTCTTCCTTGTTGGGTCAGTCCAATGCCAATGCCAATCCGCTCACTTCAGGATATTATTCTGGTTACAGCGGTACTCAGCAAGAGGTGGTAGTGGGCGCCTTTTTAACAGCGTATTCCAAAAAACCGGTTACCGATGCGAATATCAATCCGGTTAAAAATTCACCGCTACCAAACTGGTCAGTAAATTACAATGGCTTGACAAAGTTTGAATTTGCCAAGAAATACGTGAAGAATTTTGTGATCCGACACGCATACAGTTCTACGGTAAGTGTTTCCGGGTTGCAGACAAACTTAAATGCAAGTTTCGATGCCGACGGGGATGCTTCTGCTCTGGATATTAATAACAACTTCATTGCGGCGCGTCAGATTCAGAATGTCACGCTTACCGAAAGATTCTCTCCGCTGCTTGGGTTTGATGCAACATGGAATATCAAAGGCCAGGGATTGATCACCAAGTTTGAATATAAAAAGGACAGAAGTGCGACCTTATCTCTTAATAATAACCAGATTACAGAAGTATTGGGTAATGAATGGGTGATCGGTTCAGGCTACAAGTTCGAAAAAGTGAAGCTTCCGATTGAAAAGATTCCGGCTAGTGCTTTGAACATTCGTTTTGATCTTTCCTTCAGAGATAATTTGACGGTGATCCGTAAGATCGTTGAGAATACCAATCAGGCTACAGCGGGTCAGCGAGTGGTA
>CAIYQV010000052.1 GCA_903928365.1 uncultured Flavobacteriia bacterium | reverse complement strand
CGGTCTTTCGTCTTGAAGTCTTTGAGCGCCAACGGTCTTTCGTCTTGAAGTCTTTGAGCGCCAACGGTCTTTTGTCCTGAAGTCTTAAAGCGCAAGCGGTCTTTTGTCCTGAAGTCGATAGTCTTAAAATCTTAAAATCCTGAAGTCTTAATGTCCAAACTACTTTTTAAAAAACTCCGGACTCCCCGCCTCAGCTGATTTCAGGTAATTCTTCAGCTCCTGTTCGTTTTCTGCTTTCAGAACCATGAACATATTCTCTGATTCTACGACGATGTAGTTCGTTAGACCATCGAGCAACACGAGTTTGTCGTCAGACACATTCACCAGGCAATTCTTAGAACCATAGAGATGTACATGCTTTCCGATCACTGCATTGCCATCGGTATCTTTGTTGAGATGTGTATTTAAACTTCCCCAGGTACCGAGGTCACTCCAGTCGAAATCAGCGAGTACCACATCGATGTTTTTAGCATGTTCCATGATGGCGAAATCGACGGAAATGTCTTTGCAGGCATGAAAAGCAGCATTGACTTTTTCTTGTTCCGAGGGCGTATTGTATTCTGTTAGATCTCCCGCAAATAGACTGTGTAGTTCCGGCTCGAACTGTTGAAGTGCGTTTAGAACCGTGGCCGTTTTCCAGACAAAGATCCCGGAGTTCCAGTAGAAATTACCGCTTTGTAAAAAAGACTCGGCTGTTTTCAGATCCGGTTTTTCTCTGAATTGAATGACGGGTGTAACAGAGCCTGCCGCTACGTTTTTATCTTTAGAAAATTCAATGTAACCGTAACCTGTGTCCGGTCGACTTGGCTGAATCCCAAGGGTCACGAGTCGGGCCTCTTCATTCGCACGGTCTATGGCGGTATGAATGATCTCTGAAAAACGGTTTTCTCTTACGATGAGGTGGTCCGCCGGAGAAATAACCATGGTTGCTTCCGGATTCAGATCGTGGATCTTCGCTGCAGCGTAGGCAATACATGGAGCGGTATTCTTGCGCATGGGTTCCGTAAGTATTTGTCCATACGTCAGATTAGGCAGTTGTTCTTTTACGATACCGGCGTAACTCTCATTGGTGAGTACATAAATGTTCTCCTTTGGAGCAATTAGCAATAAGCGCTCATACGTCATCTGGATCAGGGATTTCCCTGTACCCAGGACATCCAGGAACTGTTTTGGTTTTTGAGGCGTCGACATCGGCCAGAAGCGGCTTCCAACGCCACCCGCCATGATCACACAATAATGGTTGCTCTTCATAGGATTTTACTTGATCGGTCGCACTTCCGCCAGAGCATTGACAAGGTAGGATCGGTCGGAATAGACTTCCTGACAAACGAATCGCTTTCTACGCAAAGCTCCTTTAATGAACTGACGTCCGTTGAGTTCAAATGTAGTGTTTTTAGGTAATTGTTCTAATAGAACTACTCCTTCTTTCGGACGGTCATAGGATTTGAGCACACGCGACAAACCATGATCCGTGCAAGAAGAGGCTTTGGTGTTTGAAAGGGAGTGCACCAAGGCGTGTTCGATGTCCTTTGGTAGATGTCCGCTGTTTATGGCAGGTACCAGTAATTGACGGTAGGTAGCTTTCCATTCTTCCCCATGAGGCAACACTCGATTTCGAAATTGTTCAAAGGTCTGTAAGTGCGCAAATTCGTGTAGGGTAGTGATGAGAAAGGAGTAGGGATTCAAATCCCCATTGACTGTAATTCGGTGTTTTTCGCCATTCACGCCTGCCCGAAAATCCCCCAGCTTCGTCGCTCGTCCATTCACGATCTTGAAACGAACTGGATGGGTAAGAAATAAATCTACCACCAATTCCACAAAGGCTTCCGGAAGGTATTTCTTGAATACTTCCATGACTTCCTGTTTGCGTTTGATGGGTAGCTGGGGCATAGGGTAAAATTAGGATAAGCATGGCAGTGTTTCCAACCATCTCTTCAAAGTTTATCATACAGGGGATGTGGATAGGTGTTACTTTATACCAAGAAGGCAGTTCTTGAAACAAACGCTAAAACCAAAAACAATGAAAACGATCTTAACATTAATTACCTTTCTGGTGGCTGGCGCTAGCCTCGCGCAACTACCATTGGGAATACGGACCATTTCTACAAAAGAAAACAAAGTCCCGTTAGCACAATTTTATACATTCAGAGATAAAAGCTACGATCATACGATTTTATATACAGCGCGAAAAGATGACACAGACGCCGTTTTAGAAACCATCCTCGCGAATTATGATCTTACCATAGAGGAAGGAACGGAAGATGAAGCCGGAGATCTTTACTGGTTTATTGATACCGGCAATGGATTCAACAGTACGGTGTATCGAATCGTTAATGGTGATTACGTGGATATTCAAATTGTTACAGCAGAGAATTCGTATGTAGCGGTGGAGGAGTGATTTTCAGTGTGATATGTAGTGTGTGTCTGAAGAAATCAATCTTTCATTTTTGAAAGAATAAAAATCACTTATCCTCTATGTTACCGGTGGACTTTTCCTCAATATTATTTTCCGCCGATTTATTTAGTCTTGTTGTTATAAATCTGTCGATTAAAGCGCCTGCAATAAACGCCCAAGAATAATTTCTGGTGGGGTCATAATTGAAACCTTCAACAAAATCAATTCCAGCAAAAATACCGAAGAAAAATAATATCGATGCCCTAAAAGTAAATCCAAACTTTGCCCCTATAAAACCAAATATACCTACAACAAGAAAGAGAATGATTGAACCCAAAATAGCCATGGTTTAAAAATAGCAATTATTCCGAAAAGAACATTTAACATTCTGCCTCTTTACAAACTGCTAATGGTGATTAACAGCAATTGCCAGTATTCATTAAGGATTTAGAACAACATGTGTGCTAATAACTATTCAGAATTTATTTTAAAAGTGCAGTTGGAGTGTAAAGAAAAAAACCAGAGTTCGGAACATCGCTCTCGCTCTCTTTCTCATGCTGTTTTTTCACTGAGGTTTTTAATCATGGAATACAAGATCCTGGAGAGTTCATCTGCTTGGGACATTATCTTTTTCAACTCTGATTCAGCTATTTTCCCTTCGTCATTTAGTATGTCCAAGACGGCACAGCATTCAAAAACGGAAGCTCTAGCTGTGGTGAAAAAATTCCTTCTGTCTTTAGAGGAAAATTTACCACTTCCTTCAGCAATGTTAAGTGGGACGCTGAATGATGCTCTACCGAGCTGATCAATGACATATTTCTCTAGTTTACCATCAACAATTACTTTTTTACAGGCAAGGTGAAAAGATTTAGATTTTTTATAGACTTCAAGGTTTTGAAAATTGAACATAGTAAAAGGGTTAGGTTTTACTTGAAGTTACGAAAAAAATGGCAGAAGAAAAATTAAATAATAGAGTGAGAATCAGAATGAAGAAAAAACAGAACAAGAAGCCTCATTCTCATTCTGCTTTTGCACAATACATTGATTCATTGTTCGCCTACTTTGACTGGGAAAAAATCATTGAATCCGTTTGGAAAATCAAAAAATAAGGTGTGTGAATATGCTCATAGACTTTTGAGTTGGTTGCCAGCACTTCACTGTAGGTTACTTGATTCAAGTTCTCAACATTTAGTTGAAT
>CAIYQV010000051.1 GCA_903928365.1 uncultured Flavobacteriia bacterium | reverse complement strand
ATATGGCTTCGATGCCGTGATCGCCAAAAAATTTGATAAATCAGTGAAACGTGGGTTCTGGAGTTATGTCAAACTCGTAACAAAAGAATTCGGTCGCTTCCGACCAGTGAATGTCTCCATCGATATCAACGGAGAGACACGTCAATTAAAGGTTGTTCTATGCACTATTGCAAATGCTTCTGAATTCGGAAATGGGTTTGTTGTTTCCCCAACATCCGACATTTCCGATGGAAAGATCGAATTGTGTATTTTGAAGCCATTTTCCGTTCTTACCGCACCGGGCGTTGTATATCGATTTTTCAAAAGAACCTCTCACCTTTCGCGCTTCGTGGAGGTGATCACCTTCGAAAAAGCCCGTATTCGTCTGACAGAACGTATCGCTCATTATGACGGAGAGCCTTTCGAAGTGCGGGAAGAACTGAATGTACAAGTAGTTCCAAGTAGTTTAAACATCATAAAAGGATTCAAATGACACCTTCATTTTTAGAAATGGACATTACCATGCTTGTCGCAAAGCTGGATAAACTTACGGCAGATACAAAACCGGTATGGGGAAGTATGTCTGCCCAACGGATGGTTGAACACTTGAGTGATTCGATCAAGATTTCTTCAGGAAAATTCAAACAGAAACTTGAAATACCGGAAGAGAAAATCTCCAAAATGCAAGAGATACTGGCATCAGACAAAGAAATGCCTAAAAATTTCGAAGTTCCATTTGCCAAAAAAGATACTCCATTACGACATGAAGAACTGGCATTGGCAATCGATGAATTTTTGTTAGAATGGATCGATTTTGAGGAATATTACGCTGAAAACCCTAGTAAAATGGAAATCCATCCTTATTATGGTTCATTGAATTACGAACAATGGCTTCGTATGCATTCCAAACACTTCACACATCATTTTGAACAGTTCGGTCTGGCATAAATAAAAAAGAGGCTTTCGCCTCTTTTTTTTTGTTTTGAACCAATCATTCAATAATCAGAAATTAATCTTTTTTCATTGGAGTTGCTTCCTTTTTCAGAGGAGCAGTTTGCTTCATTTTTTTCTGCATTGCTTTTTTTCTATCAAATTTCATCGGTTTTGTCTCAGTCTTTTTTACCGGATCTTGTTGTGCCGAAGTAACCTCCTGAGCATTCACTGCAAAACCAATTACTAGAAAAAAGGCAGCTAAAATCATTTTATTCATTGCTTTCATGGTCTTAAATTTTAAATTTCGGTCTGATTTCCAAATCGTATGCCAATTTACAAAATATGATCTTCATTTATGCATTTTCAATCGGAGCGATACTGAGTTTTTTGAATTACCTTCTTCTTAGACAGAAAGGTTTTCGATCTTATACCTATTTGCTAATGGGATTTTTTGCCTTTGCTGCAATTAGTTATCTGGTACTGAAAAATTTCATTTAAATGCATTGTATATTTGACATGCATTAACACCTTACATCCGCACATGTTGAATATCCACGAACTATTTGAAATACCTGGTTATGAGGCTTGGATCGAACGCTTACAGAAAGATCTAAATCCTGAGGAATTTGATAAGTTAAACGCTTATGACCCCATCGAAGAATTGACGATTAGTTCTTATACTCATACCTCATTAGTAAACAACGTAGCCGAACTACCTGGAATCTTTCCATACACACGAGGTTTCAACAAAAAGGATAACAACTGGAATATTGGAGCGTATGTGCGTGTTTCAGAAGAACACAGCGCCAATCAAAAGGCCCTGGATTTGCTGATGAAAGGCTGTGATCTGATCCTATTCGATCTTCATACGAAAAGCCCAGATTTATCCGTTTTGCTGAATGAAATTGGACTGGAATATATTGAAACGCAGTTTAAGATCTCTACCAAACAACAGTGGAAACATGTGATTGATTACTTTTCGAATGATCTTCCATCAACTGTTAAACTGAATCTTGACCCCCTACTGCTCGATAAATCAGACCTTATCGAAATTGCTCAAGCACTGAAGATAAAACAATACCCCATATTCAGTATTGAAGGATTCAAAACACTGGAAACGGGTGCAGCATCCTTTCAAGAGGTTGCATTTTGTCTATCTACAGGAC
The DNA here is from genome assembly GCA_903928365.1 of uncultured Flavobacteriia bacterium. GTDB lineage: Bacteria > Bacteroidota > Bacteroidia > Flavobacteriales_D > Crocinitomicaceae > M0103. The sequence continues at coordinate 1,399 of CAIYQV010000051.1, read as the reverse complement.
ATCACGTACTCTTCACCCTCATGGAGGCTGGACTAACCATTGATGAGGCCGCAGCATGTCTCCATTTCTCTGTTGGTATCGGAGCAGATTATTTTATTGAGATTGCTAAATTCAGGTCTTTACGCACCTTATGGTCTAATGTGGTATCGGCTTACGAACCTATACATGCCTGTTCATATAACTGTTCTGTAACGGCTCACACGATCCGACTCAATAAATCACTGAAAGATCCTTACACCAACTTACTGAGACAAACCACTGAAGGGATGTCTGCAGTTGCAGGTGGCGTTCAGGGAATAGTGATCTATCCTTACGATGCTGTTTCGGCAAATCCACCATCTTCACTGGCAGAGCGCATGGCACTCAACATTTCATTGCTCTTAAAAGAAGAAAGTCATCTGGATGCTGTCAACGATCCGCTTGGAGGCAGTTACACCGTGGAACTCCTGACACAACAACTTTGCAATAATGCCTGGCAGTTATTTAAAGAACTGGAATTAACCGGTGGAACCTCTATTTTGGCAACGCAACAAGTTTTCAGAGAAAAAGTAGATCAAAAGAAGGCTATACGCATTGAACAGTTCAAAAACGGAGGCAAGATCTTCATTGGGATGAATAAATACCAGGATAAAGAAATTCGCGAGGTTGAATTTCAAGGACCAGAAACCTATTTAGGTTTGGAAACATTAGTTATTGAGCGTGATGTAAAATTGGAAGCATGAAAAAAGCCGTATTTGACTCCTACAAATTCATTTCAAGCAAAGAACACAAGGCTCAATCAGAAGAAACTTATGAAACAGCTGAAAACATCGTTCTCCGCTCGTTTTATGAGCCGAATGACCTGAAGCAAACAGATTACTCCGGCTATGTTTCCGGAATTGCACCATTTCTGCGCGGACCTTACACCTCTATGTATGCCATTCGCCCATGGACCATCAGACAATATGCAGGTTTTTCCACTGCCGAAGAATCAAACGCATTTTACCGAAGAAATCTGGCTGCCGGACAAAAGGGACTTTCTGTTGCATTTGATCTGGCCACTCACCGGGGCTATGACTCCGATCATGAGCGTGTCGTAGGAGATGTTGGTAAAGCTGGAGTTGCTATCGATTCCGTATTGGACATGAAGATCCTGTTTGACCAGATTCCGTTGGATGAGATGTCCGTTTCCATGACCATGAATGGTGCTGTTATTCCGATCATGGCATTCTATATCGTTGCTGCGGAGGAACAAGGCGTACCCATGGAAAAACTTTCCGGAACGATTCAGAATGATATCTTAAAAGAATTCATGGTTCGCAATACCTATATCTATCCTCCTTCACCTTCCATGCGGATCATTTCGGATATTTTTGCCTTCACTTCGCAATTCATGCCGAAGTTCAATTCCATCTCCATT
>CAIYQV010000050.1 GCA_903928365.1 uncultured Flavobacteriia bacterium | reverse complement strand
TGGAAATCTTACAGCCCTTGAGGGTTTGCGGGTGGAACGAAATAAAATCACAAGTCTGCCTGAAAGTTTTTCCCGGTTAAGGAAAATCAGAGAACTGGATCTTGGCATGTCTGGCAACGAGGGATTCAGCGAATTCCCGAAAGTGCTCCTTGCACTCGAAGAACTTGAAAAACTCAGTTTCGGATTCCTCTGTTCTTACACACACCTGCCGGAGGATATTCACCGCATGAAAAGCTTACGAAAACTAGATTTGCATTGCAGTAAAAAACTTGAATCTCTTCCGGATTCCATCTGCGAATTAAGTAACCTGGAAGAATTAAATGTTGAAAGTACGTTACTTCGATCACTCCCTGAACAGATCGGGAAACTCCAAAAGTTAAAATCCTTGGATATTGGACAAACACATATTCTGAAACTTCCTGAATCCATTCTGGAATTAACCGATTTGGAAATGCATTCGGACAAAGGGATTCTGAAAATGAAAGGGGCTGAAACCAAAGCCTATTTTGAAAAGATCATAGAATCTAGGGAAGAGCTCAAAGAAGTGATCGCCGATATGGGGAATGTATTTAAATTTTGTTCTGAAGAATTAAGAGCTGATCCGGATTTTATTCGCTGGTTTGATGAGAAAACCCATTCTTCTACCGGCTACGACGGAAACGCCTTACACTACATGAGCGATTCCTTGAAGAACGATAAGACATTTGCGCGTGAATTCATCACCGAGCGTTCCGTTTATAAGTTGAGGTTTTTTAGTGAAGCCGTTCGATCGGATTTTGAAATCATAAAAACTGCCTTTTCTAAGTCCATGGATATCTTTGAATACCTACCCGAGAAACTCAAGCAAGATGAGGATTTTCTTGGTCAATTATTCCAGATGAATTCGAGGGTTTACTCCAAATTTCCGGAGAGCATGAGAAGGAAATCCGAATACCTCTTCGAGGCGATCAAAGATGGCCCCTACAATGTCTGTCACGTCCCGGAAGAATTCCGCATGAACAAGGACATCATGGTGTATGCTTTGAAAAGCTACTGGTTTAATGACAGTTATGACTTCATTCCTCTGGAACTTAAACAGGACAGATGGTTTGTTGTACGAGCAATCATACAATTCGATCTCGATAAATTGGAAAGTGAGATCAAAACCATGTATGAAAAGGACGAATTGATCAATCAGCTATTGCCTTTACCATTAAAAGAAAAGATAAAAAAGGTCAGAGAATATTTCAAAGAACATTCACCTGATGTGAACATTGATGAGGTGATCGTGCACGAGCAATAACAAAGGACGTCTACAACTTTTCAACCTCGACGTGCACCATACGTCTTGAGAAAAATCCTTTTTTAAGGTAATTGAACACGTGGCCTCTGAACCGGCCATTTTGTCGTTGAATACGGTCATGTGCCTTTTCGATTAGTTTAAAATCGGTAAGATCATATACGCCATCATCATTGACATCAATGATGTAAAGATCTATCGCTTTTCCCTCCAAATGCTTGGACTTCACAACGGAATTAGCGAGAATACTATTATATAGCTTGTTTCTTTTCTGGCTAATAATAAACCACTTGGGTGTATATCCTTGCTTTACGAGTTCATTTCTGAGCGCTTCAACCTTTGAATGAACGACTTCTGAAGCTCCCAGCAATCCTGTAAAATGCATAAGGGCAAAGGAGACTGCACTTGACAACGCAAAGGTTACAAACACCCGTTTTGCGCCATATCCGCGAATCTTGAACCCATTAAAAACTACAATCAGTATGGCACCCACAACTAAGGCACCCGCTATACCGGGATAGATAAATCCAATGCACAGTGCAAGAATGAAAATAAGAATTCGAAGTAGCATAGTCGGTCTTTATTTTAGGTTAGAATATTAGGCGTAGCCTAACGTTTTTCAGTTGTTCCCATCAGGTCTGTACCCACATTTAGATATAAGCATTCTCAACAAGGTCGG
>CAIYQV010000049.1 GCA_903928365.1 uncultured Flavobacteriia bacterium | reverse complement strand
CAAATGACCAACAAAAAATAGAGTATTTCTTAAAAAAACAACCATTCAATTACCATATTGTTCCTTCCGCCAAGAATATAGCCGATCTATATGAGGTAAATTCATTCCCAACACACATTATTATTGATAAACATTCCATTATTTCTTCTTACATTATTGGATTAACCCCCACATCGATCGATGATTTAGATAGAACCATCGAATCATTATTGAAATAGCCGTCGATTAGCACGTCTATTGAAGTCTTTGGCGAACAATAACGTATTTCGCAACGACACCTTCAGGTAGCCACAACTTTAAAACTTCCTAACCTTCCCACCTAACATGACCGATTTAAAAAGTGGAATTCTCTTTGAAGACACGAATCAATTTCTACCATGGGGAACGAGTCTTCATAAGCTCGTTACAAATACCGAATCAAAAATCCGCAAGGAAAGTGACCGGATCATAATAGATTGGGGAGAACATCAACTATTAAATGGGCTCAAACTCCATTTAACAACAACGTATTTAACTCCTATTATTCCCTTATTTCTGAGAAAATTCAAAACGATCGAAAGTGAAATAACTGGTGACACAGCAGCTAAATTGGGTTTTGAAAAAATAGCAACTCATCTTAAAAACCTATTGAATGAACCCAGTTATGTGCTTATTAATGCTGATAATGAACAATACCTGGAATGGAATCCTGATGGGGTTAAAATAGCCCTACACCTCTTCGAGCAACATACCAACAAACTCTCATTCACCATCTCTCAAAACTGATTTTAATCTAATTTCGTGTTACAATTTGAAAGTTATTTAAAAATGAAACTGAGTAAAATTACTATAGAAGCAACCATATCAAAAGACATTCAAACTACGTGGGAAAAATATACCCAACCGGAACACATCACTCAATGGAATTTCGCTTCGGACGACTGGTGTTGTCCCTCTGCTCAAAATGATCTGAAGGTCGGAGGAACTTATGTAGCCCGAATGGAAGCAAAAGACGGTAGTTTTGGATTCGATTTCAAAGTAACTTACACTGAAGTAATTCCACTCCAAAAACTGCATTATGTCATGGAAGATGGTCGCAATGCAGAAATTACATTTACAGCGCAACAAGGGAATACTGTTGTGATCATCGAATTCGACCCGGAAACAGAAAACCCTGTAGAAATGCAACAACAGGGCTGGCAGGCAATCCTGACCAATTTCAAAAAACACGTTGAACTTGCTACAACATGACCACCACTCCTGAACACGATCGCCGCATAGCACGAATGACTATCAGCACTGTTTTTCCGTTGTATGTCAAAAAAATAGAGCGAAAAGGAAGAACCAAAGAAGAATTGCTTCAGGTTATTGAATGGCTAACGGGATTTGATGAACCGAAATTAAAACGGTTGATAGAGCAAGACAGCTCCTTTGAGGAGTTTTTCAACCAAGCGACACTGCATCCAAATGCCCATTTGATAAAGGGACTCATTTGCGGATATCGAATCGAAGAAATTCAAAATGAACTCACACGAAAAGTAAGATACCTCGACAAACTAGTGGATGAGTTAGCTCAAGGGAAGAAAATGGAAAAGATCCTTCGGGAAAGCTAAAAGGGACCCATAGAAACGAGATTCATTGATTTTTTCTATCACCCTATTGAAATAATCAATGATTTCTATTTTAAATGTCGGATAATTTCGCTTGAAAGTTATTCATCATTTAAAAAGACCTTATGAAACAAGCTATTCTATCCTTGAGTATGGCAGTTGCTTCAACTGCTGTGGCACAAACGGAAGCTAATTCAAGTGCAAAATGTCCGTTTCATCATTCGAAACCTTCGGAACCGACCACTGTCGCAACACCACCGAATCCACCTGCACGAAACACCAATACAGGAACAACCAATAAAGATTGGTGGCCAAATCAGTTGAATCTAGACCTTTTACGTCAGCATTCTTCTTTGTCTGATCCGATGGATGTAGGATTTGATTACACTAAAGCATTTAACTCATTGGATTATTATGCCCTAAAACAAGACATTAAAGGCATACTCACCACTTCTCAGGATTGGTGGCCTGCAGATTTTGGCAATTACGGTCCTTTGTTCATACGCATGGCATGGCACAGTGCAGGAACCTATCGAACCGGAGACGGCCGTGGCGGATCAAGTGCCGGACAACAGCGTTTTGCACCATTGAATAGCTGGCCGGACAATGCCAATCTGGATAAAGCACGACGTTTGCTTTGGCCAATCAAACAAAAGTATGGCAATCAGATCTCATGGGCAGACCTGATGGTATTGACCGGAAATGTTGCCCTGGAATCCATGGGTTTCAAAACATTTGGTTTTGCGGGCGGACGAGCAGATGTTTGGGAACCTCAAAAAGATGTGTACTGGGGGAAAGAATCAAAATGGCTGGAAAATCAGCGTTATTCCGCCGGTAGACAACTGGAGTCTCCCCTGGCTGCCGTTCAAATGGGACTGATCTATGTCAATCCGGAAGGACCAAACGGAAATCCGGATCCACTCGCTGCCGCCAAGGACATTCGTGAAACCTTTGGTCGAATGGGAATGAACGACGAGGAAACAGTCGCTCTGATTGCCGGTGGTCACTCCTTTGGAAAAGCCCATGGAGCGGCATCCGCATCGCACGTTGGTGTGGAACCCGAAGCAGCACCGATTGAAGCGCAAGGATTTGGTTGGAAAAGCAATTACGAAACGGGAAAAGGAAAAGATGCCATTACCTCCGGATTGGAAGTAACGTGGACACGTACTCCGGCTCAATGGAGTCATGATTTCTTCCGCCTGCTGTTCAACAATGAATGGGAACTCACAAAAAGTCCTGCGGGCGCGCAACAATGGGTAGCAAAAGATGGAATGAATGTCATTCCGGATGCCTATGATCCAAATGTAAAACATAAACCTACTATGCTTACTACAGATCTTTCCTTGCGCTTTGACCCGGATTATGAAAAGATCTCAAGACGTTTTATGGAAAATCCTACGGAATTTGAAGACGCGTTCGCACGTGCCTGGTTCAAACTCACACACCGCGACATGGGGCCAAACACACGTTACCTGGGACCAGAAGCACCGAAAGAAGCACTCATTTGGCAAGATCCTATACCAATCCTGAACCACGACCTAATAAACACCAAAGACATCGAAGGATTAAAGAAATCCATCTTAAATTCCGGGCTTTCGGTGGGTGAATTGGTGGAAACAGCATGGGCATCTGCTTCGACTTTCAGAGGTTCCGATAAACGTGGTGGCGCCAACGGAGCGCGCATCATGCTTGAGCCTCAAAAGAATTGGGAAGTCAACAATCCGAAACAATTAGACAAAGTGCTTGCTATTTACAAGAAGATTCAAAATGATTTCCAAGCAAGTTCTGGCACTAAAAAAGTTTCCATGGCCGATCTGATTGTACTTGGTGGTGGTGCAGCGGTAGAGAAAGCGGCGAGAGATGCAGGTGTAACGTTAACTGTTCCTTTTACACCCGGACGCATGGATGCTTCCCAAGAGCAAACGGATGTTAAATCCTTTGCTGTTTTGGAACCAATGGCAGATGGCTTCAGAAATTACCTGAAAAATTCTTATGTGATTTCCACCGAAGAACTATTGGTTGACAAAGCACAATTACTCACACTTACAGCTCCTGAAATGACCGTTTTAGTAGGTGGAATGCGCGTTCTTCAAACGAATTTCGATGATTCCAAAACAGGTGTTTTCACGACAAAACCAGGTGTGCTGAGTAACGATTTCTTTGTCAACCTTCTGGACATGCAAACAGAATGGAAGGCTACATCCGACACCAAGGAAATTTTTGAGGGTCGAGATCGTAACACCGGCGAGGTAAAATGGACCGCATCCAGAGCTGATCTTATCTTCGGTTCCAATTCGGAACTTAGAGCACTTGCGGAAGTGTATGCCAGTCAGGATGCCAAAGAGAAATTCGTCAAGGACTTTGCCAATGCCTGGGTAAAAGTGATGAATCTGGATCGATTTGATGTAAAAAAATAACTATGTAGTTATAAAGTAGAAGGCTGTTCGAAAGAGCAGCCTTTTTTGTTTGCCAATAAAACCAAACTGAGGATACGACTCAATTCACCTCAGGCATTCCAGTATAGAAACTTATTTTTAGCTTTGAGAAAAGTTGCTTTCTCATGAGAATCTTATTTGTCATTCTATTCCACATCAGTTCCACTGCGGTT
>CAIYQV010000048.1 GCA_903928365.1 uncultured Flavobacteriia bacterium | reverse complement strand
TAATCCGTCTTTCCGTGATTGATGTATTGTTCCTTAACGATATCAATCGCACACAATCCCTTTACATAAGGTCCGGAGTACTTCACAGGTGTCCACGTTTTACCGCCATCGGTTGTTCCATAGAGTGGAATGGTATCTGTTACGTTTGGAAAATAGTCTGTCCCGACGGTTCCTGCAAAACCGCTTAAACTATCTACAAATGCAATACAACGGAAAAAGGTTCCTTTCTTTTCTAGTTGTTTTTCCCATGATTCGCCGCCATTTTTTGTATGGTAAATGCTTCCGTATCCATTGACATACCACCCTTCATTTTCATTGATAAACGTGATGTCATCTTGCTTCCCTGGATAGCGCTCGGTATTCAGTTTTTTCCAACCTTTTTCAGGAAGTTTAACTTCATCCTTTTTTGATAGAATTTCATTGCTCCATTTCACCGAGGATTTTCCGACCTCATGGTTGTAGTCATCGAACAATTGCTGAATTTGACCGTTTGCGAATTTGTTGTAGGCTTCTTGCATCGTTCCCGACTTCGCGAAAAAATGATCCGTTGAAGGATACGTCATCAAATTGGCATTCCCCGGATTGAAATAATTGACTGTATTCACAATTTGCTGGTGATCAGCTCTTGAAAAGGCTTGAAAATCGGACTCACCAAATTGAACCAACACTTTTGCCTTGGTATTTTTCCAGTTTTCGAGGTGAGGATAGTCTTGAATTTGTCTCCAATATTCAGCATTTCTGGAGTAGATTTTACCATTGCCGTCGTATTCCCAACTCGTTCGCAAAACACTATCAGCTTTGGGATCTTTGGCAATGTCTTCTAATCGCTCTTTTTTTACAAAGTATCGGTAATTCAAATCGTATTGCTCAATCACAGATTGCTCTACTTCGATGGGATTCATCCCTGCCAACGCATTTTGAACGCGGTACATTTCAATCTGATATTCAAACCACGATTTTGCTGTTGTTCCATACACCACAACCCCAGCAACTTGATGTTTAGCGCAAATAGCTGGTGCAATAATTCCACCCATGGAATGCCCAACGATGATGATTTGGTTGGTATCGACGTAGGGTAAGGACTTCAATTTTTTCAATCCGACTTCAAAATTTTCAATCTCATCCAATAAATCGCACGACTCACAAGGTGGCGTATTTTTGCTATCTCCCAAGCCACTTTTTTCAACACGAAGGGTTACGTAACCTGCATCAACATAGGCGTCCACAATGCGTTTGTAGGGATGATCACTAGTCAGTTCATCGATGCTACTGCAAGTATATCCAGGAATAAAGAGCATGGCAGGCATTTTATTCTCCTTAAACGGTTTGTTGATGATCACCCGAAGCTGTCCACCTTTGTAATTCGCTTCATCGTAAATGACGGTGGCATTATCATCTGTTTCGTAGGGACGAGCAACGACTTTTGCTTTGAGCGTGAGTTTCTTTTTTCCACGAAGCACTGAAACTTGAACTTCTTTGCCCGGTTCGTAGGTTAGAAATTGTTTAATGAATTCATCTGCAGAGCTAAAACTCTGATTACCAATTTTGGTTATGAGATCCTTTTCTTGAAGCTTCAGTTCCACACTCGTTCCACGAACAACTTGCACGACCTTACAGCCGGAATTCCCATTTTCAGTAACATATTCAATTCGAGTACCTAGAAGGGCTTTGCGCTGAAGTTGGGAATACCCATTAACACTAATAAAGAATAGAAAACAAAGAGATATTAATCGAATCATGACTTTTTTTGAGACAAAAAAAAACTTTTTCAGGAACTTCCTCTTGTCGTAAATTGCTTATTTAATAATTTGACTTGGTGATTGCCCAAACGCTTGTTTGAATGCTTTAGAGAAAGAAGCCAAATCGGCATAGCCATATGCAAAAGCAGTATCAAGAATAGAAACACCTTTTAGTATTTCGAGTTTCGCATTCTCTAATCTTCTCCGGATTTGATATTGATAAGGGGAAATTCCAAAAACGTTCTTAAAAAGGCGAATGAAATGATATTTTGATATACCAGCCGCTGAACTGATTTCTTCCAACGACAAGTTTTTCATTGCTTGCAGATCAAGCAGTTCCTTTGCTTTAAGTAATAAACGAAAAACCTCTTTATTGGTATTTACTTTTATAAAATCCATTTTATTCAAATGATTGAAAATAAAGCGCTGGTCATTGATTATGGATTCTGCTAATGAGTAGAACAGTTCTTCCTGTAAAAACTGCATATCGTGATTTCTTGTTTTGATCGATTCATTAATTTCAACCAATGAATAACCCAAGGTGGTGTTTTTGATATTGTAGCGATTCACAAAAAACTGATCGGAGAGCAAAAATTCCGTGAGGTCTAAACCGTTCAAATCATAATAGTCGGCAACTTCAGAAATGATTTCAGAAGAAACATCAATGCAAAGGCCTTGAACTGGTTTCTCGTGATCTATTTTAACAATTGAAGATGTGAAATCGTTTCCAATTAGGTATTCACCCTCTTTAACCGTAAATTTTTTATCATTGGCGAAATAGGTTTCTTCACCTGATGCGACATATTTGATACCCAAACCAGTGAAAGGTGTTTCAGCTTCTAGTTTGTTGAACTCTGAAAACCGAATGGCGTTTTTACTTTCGTCTTGATAAATTGTCTGATTCATATGTGTTTTGACGAGGTTGTGGCTAACGTTTTGCAGATTGGCGATGGGCGGGCTTTTTAGCACAAAAGTTAGTTCGGAGAACTGAACTTTCGGCTACCACAAAACTTTCATGCGGAGACGGAACCCCGCCTATTGCCAATGTGCTGTTAGTTGCAGTTATTTCTTCATGTCATATCTGTCAAGATCTTCACCATATCCAGATTTCAGTGTCGAAGTAACAGTCAATCCCATTTTTACATAAAACGAATATGTATGTTGACTTGTCCCCAGTGTAAGAACATGATTTGGCCAGTCTCTCCTAATAATGTCTCTACGGTAATTATAAATTGCTGTCCCAAATCCTTGTCTATGAAACTTAGCGTCAATCATTCCCCAGGCAAGCTTGGCCTCGTTGAGTCCTGTAGCAATGTAAAATCCACCACAACCAATAATTCCGAATTCTGGAACCTCAATAACGTAGTAAGCATCTCTCTCGGAATTCGTATACGTTGGGCTTTGGTAAATAGGATTGTCACTTACTTGATGGTCAAGCCATTTTTCGAACATTTCAAGCTCGCTCTTGTCAAAAAATTTTGGGCAATTGCTCTTAAATACTTCAAGGCATTTCTCCTTGTCCTCAAGTTTATATTCTCGTATTTTCATTTTTAATAATTGCAACTAACGTTTACGGCTACCCGAAGAGCCGCATTTTTCTATGCGTTAAAATTGATGCGGCTTTTTCGGGTAGCCGATGTTAGCGGTTCGTGCTTTTTACTTTTTCAATAAATCTTTTAATTACATTTTCATACTCTTTTCTTGCTCCCTTGATATTATCGAGAAGCTGACTTTCAAGTTCTTTAATCGCTTTTTTCTCTTCGTTTTCTCTTGAAATTTGAATTTCTCCATAAACATATTGTGCCCAGTTGTCCATGTCCTTCTCGTTCAGTTTTGGTGCAATATTAAAATAGTCAGCAAACCATTCAGTCTTTTTAGTTACAAATTCAAAAGCTGAAAGTCCAACTGCTTCAGAATAAAAACCGTCTGAACCATTCATTGATTTTGTAAAGACGATAAAGAAAAACAGGTCTTTGTCAGAGTCATTTGTAAATAGTTTTTCAGTAATTGAAAGCATTTTATTGTCGTCTACAGTAATTAGTTTTTCTTGCTTATAAATTTCTTTGTAATACTTATCAATTGTCGGGTCAGCAAGAGCTTTATTCAGTTCTTGTTGATTCGGTGAAACTGTCTGGTCTGTTTGGACTTTTGTTGTTGTGTCAATCTTAGCTGTCTCAACAATGGAATCCTTCACATGTATTGATTCTTTCAATTTTGTTTCGTTTTTATCAGTTCGCTGTCCGCATGAAAGAAAAAGAATCGTCAGCCCTAATATAAATTTTGATTTTATTGTCATTGTCGTCTTTTTTGCATGACCGCTAACGTTTCGCGGCTACAAGAAGTTGGCGGCTTTTACTACAAATGTTTATACGAAGAACTAATGTTTGTTTAACCGCAAAACTGTCATACGAAGCACTGAACCGCCAATTTCTTGTAGGTGCTGTTAGCGGTAGTTATTTATCAATAAGGTTTTTAACTGTGTTACCTAATGAGTCTAATACTAAGAGTTTTACTTCGTCATTATTGTCAACCATAAATAATATACGTTCTCTTCCCTTTGTATCGGTTATAGCAAATGCTGCAGTTTTGTCGCGATTTTGAAGGACGATTCTCGGAATACCTCCTGATCCTCTTTCTTCGAATTCTTTCCTAGTATTTCTGTCACTGATTACTATACCCATTCTATATGTTGAATCCGTTTCGTTCTTGTATATGTTGAATGCATCTGTGTTGTTATAGTCAACAGAAAACATGGCTGTTTCTTTTCCTTCTTGATTGCTTACTACCAAACCTCCGGTTTCATTTCCTTTGCTATCGTAATAAATTAATCCCCTTGGCTTGAATATTCTTGGTAGAACCTTTCCGTCAAAAGTAGGTTCAGGAACACTGTCCGACAGAATCAGCACAGGTTTTCCAGAATTTCTATCAACGATGGATAGTTTGTTTAATATAAGCTCGTTGCCGGTTTTTAAACCGAAGAATACCCTGTAAGATAACAGTAATAACAAGGCTGTAGATATTACAAAGTAGATTTTCATTCCTGTTTTCATGCTTGCTGTTTTAGATTTTTGTTGTACTAATAATTACCGCTAACGTTTTGCAGATTTGCGATGGGCGGGATTTTTACCACAAATGTTGATGCGGAGCACAAAACTTTCGACTACCACTAAATTGTCTGCGGAGTACGAAACCCCGCCTGTTGCAAATGTGCTGTTAGCTGCTGCCCTATCGTTCGTTTGGTGGTATGGGGCTCTGGATTTAATTATCATATTGAGAAAATGTCATAAAGGTTTTATCGCCATACCAACTTAATCCAAGACCACTCAATGCCTGACTGTTTGTCTTTCTCCGATGCACTCGAGTACATACAACCCTTTAGCAAAAGTCGAAACATCAATGACGGTCTTTGAATTCAATCGATGTCGTTCGAATACAATCCTACCATTTGCATCATACAGCCTAATTGTAGTTATCTCACCGTCCGATGCAAACATTTCTACATTCAAGGTATTCATTGCAGGGTTGGGATACAGGGAAGTGATGTACGATTCTCTGCTTTCTTCTGGCACAGAAACTAATCCGTCGCAATAAGCCATGTTGTTGATGGCGAGTATCATTTGATCACCAATGGATTTGCCGACATTCAGGTAAGTAAGTGCATTGTTGTTGTAATGGTGTATGGCATCATCAGGCGATTCGGAAACACTCATGTAGAATGCTTTGGAGTCGACAAATCCAACGGTTCCACCGTACAGCGTGTCATTGCATGCCACATTTTCCTGCGCAACGGCAACGATGTCCTGTATGTCCTGAGTCCAACCTCCTTGATCTTCATACCCTCCCTGTCCCGCACTGGCGATGACAATGGGCAGGGCAGGGTTTCCGAAGTCGTTTCGAACATCGTTGACAAGATGGTAAAGGTTGCTTTCATATTCATTGAGGAAAGCTTCGGATGCTGCATCATTCCACCCCTGAAACCAAGCAAATCCCGATATCTCAAAGTCAGTAGCATCTATCTCCGGGAATTCTGTTGCAAGATTTTCCGTGACACTCTCCACAATGTCCAACATCTGGATATAATATGGACCGGTGGTCCCGCCTGCCGATGGCGGTCGGAAATCTTCGGCTAAGCTAATGCCGCCCCAAGCCGTTTTGATAATGAGGACTGGATCTTCGAAATATGGATCCATTTGGTGAGCGAACATCAACTCAGGACCGATTCTGCTCGGATTCACTCCCTGGCCAATGGTTACGTTGTCTTTGATGACGGTGCCATCTTCGTTTTCAAATCGGAGGTAGACATCATCCAACACAGTCCATTCTTCACCCGTTTGCAACACGGCCCACAGACCTTCTGTGTCATTTTCCATCACATCGAGTAGCGTATTCGGTGAGGGATAGTTCTCTTGCTGACCCTCCATGGATGCGATCACATTATTATCCGAGTCGGTGACAGTCCACGAAATCTCTCCACCGTACGCACCGGCCTGGTTGACTATAACATCACACATAACACCGCTTTGAAGCGTAATGGTGGTGGTCCCTTCTGAACCGTCGGGCAATGTTTCAGTTGCCATCACCACTCCTTCTTGCACAAAGTCGTAGGTCCATCCATTCCATCCATCTCCATAGCCATCTAGCATATTAAAAGTGAATTCACATGTTTCAGTTCCGACACAAGTGGGTGTGAACGATGTGATAACCACTCCTATAGCGCCAGTAGCACCATCGTAAATTTTACCATGACCCTGCATATTGGATTGGCCGGCCAACACAAAAACACGAACGACACCTGTTGATGTCACTGACTTTTGTATGTTTCTTTTGTTAATCAAACTTTGCGAAAGCACTTGCGAAGACTCAGTGGAGTCCTGTGCTGTAACAAATCCGCTTACTATTGATGCGGAGATAAGGACGAATAATCTCAGTGGAATGTGTTTTTTGTTGCCGTCACTTTTTAAGCATCTACGGCAACCAAGTAAGGATGAAATCAAAATCATAATTCTATCTTTTGTTTAATTGTTTTATTAATAGCTGTCAGTTTCAAGTTAGTACTGTTCAACGGTTGCAGCTAACTTACTTATACACGCTATAAACCTACCCAATACATGGCATGATAGCATGATAGGCGCAGGTTTGTTGCGGTTAGCTAAAGGTAATTAAAAGGAAAGAGCGGAAATTAATTCTTCAAAACAATTCTTCCATACTCCTAATGTCTTTGACGAATGCCTGCAGCGAATGTTACGTTGTAACGAATGCCTGCGGCGATATTAATTACTCCGCCGGAAGTATGTCCAAAAAAGAATGAGAAACACAAAGAGAATGAGAATGAGAATTTCGTCGCAGACATTCGCGAAGCATTCGCCCGAAGGGCATTCGTCT
>CAIYQV010000047.1 GCA_903928365.1 uncultured Flavobacteriia bacterium | reverse complement strand
TCCTCCTTTAATAAGGTAGGATCGTTCATGATAGCATCGGAAGTCTTTTTTAGGCCTATGGATGAAAGAAAACGACAGAACTTTTGAATCTTCTTGGTTCGCTTGTCAAGATACGTTTCACGGTAATCTGTAGGTAGCTCCTTCGCTTCGGTAGGCGGTACCCATTGTCCGAAACATCTTGGCCAATCCGGACACCCCATCCCTGCACCTGAGATCCGAACAAAACTTCCCGCAATTACAATCAAATAGATAAACACAAGTGTGATCCAGTTGAATCGGATAAAGGCTTTTGAATACTGCATAAAACAAAGGTACAAAGGAATCGAAATCAGAATTTATTGTTCATGATATTTCATTTACAATCCTACCTTTGATCTATGAAAGTTTGTATCATTGGCTGCGGCTGGCTGGGTAAACCTTTGGCACTTCACCTTCAATCTCAAGGGTATGCGGTATCAGGATCCGGAAGGACAGATGAATCCGTGGCATCCTTAGAGTCAGATGGGATCAATGCTTTTCCATACGATGGTGTCACTTACAAGAAGCTTCCTTCAGAATACAACGATGCAGACTGGATGATCATCTGCTTTCCTCCTTCTAAATCTGATAATTACTCAGTTCAAATGGCCGAACTACTCAGCCAAGCCTCGCCTTCAACCCGCATCCTTTTTACCAGTACGACCGGCGTTTACGAAAACAACAAAACGGTAGATGAACAAAGCCCAACCAAAAAGGATCATCCGGTATTTCAAGCAGAAATGAAAGTGGCCGAATCACACAGAGGGCATGTAATCTTGAGACTGGCAGGATTAATCGGAGGAGAAAGACACCCCATCAGGCAATTAGCAGGCAGGACACTTGAAGATGGTCAACATCCTGTGAATCTTGTGAATCGGGCTGATGTGATTCAGGCAATTTCAAATATCCTTGAAAAAAACTGTGTCAATGAACTTTTCAATCTTTGTTTTCCTGATCATCCAACGAGAGCATCTTATTACACGGAAATGGCCATTCGAAAAAAACACAGTGTTCCATCCTTTCATTCTGGAGAAAGTTTTGGAAAACAAATAGATGGCTCACGGATCGAAAAAGTGTTAAATTTTAGCTATAATGAACCTATTTGGTAGCCAATACGTAGGCTTATTCTATGTTGAGAGCAACAAATGGCATAAATTTGCGTCTCTAATAAAAAATGAGGACGCTCACTGCTCTGGTAATCTTATTTTTAAGCTTTTCGCTTAAGGCCTCGCACATCGTAGGAGGTGATATTTATTATGATTACCTCGGCAATAATAATTACCGATTTTATATTACCATCTATCGGGATTGCGCATCCACTGGGGCAGCTTATGACGACCCATTAATTCTGGCCGTTTACCCTCAGGGGAGCTCGACCACTTCGCAGTTGATTTCCGTTCCATTCCCGGGAAGTGTTGTATTACCGATCGAATTCAATAACCCATGCGGAACGGCACCTACAGGATTATGTGTTGAAAAGGCTGTTTATACGACTATTATCAACCTACCTCCAATAACGGGAGGATATAACATTACTTACCAGCGTTGTTGCCGGGGTCCTGCGATCTCCAATCTTGTTTCTCCTGATAATACGGGGTTGACACTTACTACCCATGTACCAGGTTTAGAAACGGGTGCATTTGCCAACAGCAGTCCAAGGTATACAAACTATCCACCTTTGCTTCTCTGTAATAATGACCAATTGGTTTTCGATCATTCTGCCACAGATCCCGATGGAGATCAACTGGTTTATTCCCTCGTTACTCCTTATGCCGGAGCGGATGCGGTGACACCCATGCCAAATCCACCGCCACCTCCACCTTATTATCCAGTTACCTGGGCCAGTGGGTTCAATGCATCAGCGCCACTAGGTCCTGGCTCTAGCACAGTGATCAATTCTACGACAGGATTACTCACCTCTACCCCACAAATGCTGGGAGTATTTGTAGTCGGAATCCGCGTTCAGGAGTATAGAAATGGTGTGCTTATTGGTCAAACGGTACGTGACTTCTTATTCAAAGTACTGAACTGCAACCTTGTTCTATCAGCCATTCTTCCGACACAAGAGCAACTTTCATCCTTTGAGTCGAATTGTCAGGGATTGACGGTAAGTTTTGAGAATGACTCGTACGGCGGAACAGTTTACCAATGGGACTTTGGAGTCAACGGAATTACCACCGATGTTAGTAGTCAATTCAATCCGAGTTATACCTATCCGGCACCGGGAACCTACGATGCAACACTTGTGATCAACCCGGGCGAACCATGTACGGATACGGCGCACATGATTGTTACGGTAAATAATGAGTTTTCCGTATCCTACAACACCATAGATTCCATTTGCATTGTGGGGAATAGTTTTGACTTTTATAGTCAGACGACTGGCTCCAGCGCCCAAAGTTATTCCTGGGATTTTGGTCCGGATGCATCCATCCAAACGGCCACTACGGAAGATGTTTTGGGTGTTACATTCAATACTTCAGGAGCGATACCGATCACTATAGAAGCCGATAACGGGGATTGCACGGCATCCTATACAGCAGACATTTACATTTTCCCGGAACCTATAGCCAACATCGTTTTACCAGTTGGTTATGAATGCGAGGGACTCACTGTTTCCTTTGGAAACGCTTCGACCGGCATCGCATACAGCAACTGGGATTTTGGTGTTCAAGGAATCACAACGGATACCAGCACCCTACAAACTCCAACATTCACATTTCCTCAAGGTGGCACATACGACGTTACTTTGATCGGAAGTTCTACAGGCACATGTGCTGATACCGCCACAACAATTATTACGGTGAATGAGCTACTTACCATCTCCTTTACACACAACGATTCGCTTTGCCTGACGGATAACAACTTCTGGTTTGACGGCACGATGACCGGCCCGAGTTTTACACAATATGAATGGGATTTTGGCCCAGGTTCTACCCCATCTTCCTCATCTGACCTGGATGTCAGTAATGTGGTTTTTGATTCCGCAGGCGTACATACAATAACGCTCACTGCCTGGTTTGACAATTGTTACGAGTATGCCACTGACCAACTATTCATTTACAGGGTTCCGTCCATCGAATTTACCGATATCCCTGGTCCAAGGTGTGTTCCTGCGACCGTTCAGTTTCAAAATTTAAGTCAGGCGGATTCTCCGATGTACTACACCTGGACTTTTGGAGATGGGGACAGTTCCATTGTAGCAAACCCTTCACACGTATATGAAAATGTAGGCAGTTACAGTGTTGGCCTTGAGGTGATCACTACGGAAGGTTGTGTAGACACCCTTTACTTACTGAAACAAGATTTCATTACCGTGCATCCCTCACCGACTTCAAAATTCACAGTTGATCCTGAGGTAACAGATATTTGCAACGCCCGTATTCAGTTTACGGATCAGTCCACTGGTGCGACCAGCTACTTTTATTGGTTTGATGACTCGACCTATTTTTCGGAAGAGCAAAATCCCATTCATAACTACCATGTGGGAGGAACGCTCTATCCAATGCAGATCGCAACAAATGAATTTGGCTGCAAGGACACTAGTTATCAAAAACTGATGGTTGAGCCTTTTTCGATCTATGTACCGAATTCCTTCACACCTGATGGAAATGAATTCAATAATGAATTCAATGGATTGTTTGGATTGGAGGTATACG